>VGPB01000107.1 GCA_016875695.1 Chloroflexota bacterium
CGTTCTCCCGCTCGAGCTCCTGCAGCCGCTTCGCCTGGTCGACCTTCATCCCGCCGTACTCGCGGCGCCAGCCGTAGTAGGTCTGCTCGCTGATCCCCAGCCTCCGGGACACTTGCGCCACCGTCTGACCCTGCGCCAGACCGACCTCGGCCTCCCTCAGCTTGCCAATGATCTCCTCGGCTCCGAACCACTTCCCCCTGCTCAATGCTGTCCCCTTCCTCGCGACCAGCAAAAGTCTTCACCTCCTCCGCTGGTCTCGTTTCAGGGGGTCAGGTCAACGGCGCGCGGTGGCGCCACACGCGAGTGGCAGCGCAGCGCGGGCGCGATGCGTTAGGCTCACCGCCGGTCGAAAGCAGGTGCGCGTGTCCCGGGCTCCCGCCGTGCAGCCGTACCGCTGGGCGCTCATCGGGGCGCTCGTGCTGTGTTCGCTGGCGCTTGTCTGGTACGGCTTCACCATCGGCGTGATGCTGCCCGACATCAGCGCCGACCTGGGCCTGGGTCCTGCCGAGGAAGGCTGGCTCAGCTCGGGGTTCTACCTGGGGCAGCTCGTGCTGACGCTGCCGGTGACCGCGTGGCTCGCGCGCTACGAGCCGCTGCGCACGATGGGCCTGGTCTACGTCGCGACCGTGCTGTTGCTCGTCGCGGCGGCGGCCATGCCGTGGTATTGGGGCGAGGTCGCGATCCGCTTTGCGCTGGCGTTCGCGTTCGTGGCTCTGAACCCGGTGCGCACGCTGATCATCACCGGGTGGTTTCGCCGCGAGGAGGTGCCGCGTGTGATGAGCGTGTTCAACAGCGGCTTCGGGGTGATCCAGACGATCGCGTTCTGGGCGTCGGGGCTGCTCATCGACGCGCTTGGCGGGTGGCGCGCGCTGTTGTGGCTGCTCGCGGGGCTTGCGGCGGCGAGCGCGGCCGCGTGGTACCTGGTCGCGCGCTTCGCGCCCCCGCCCGTGGTGCTGGTGCCCGAGCCGCGCCGCGACGGCGGCGGCTCGCTGGCGAAGGTGCTCCGACACAGCCAAGTGTGGCTGCTCTGCCTCGTCGGCATCGGCGGCGGGCTGACCTGGTCGGTGTACCTCACGTTTTGGGCGACGTTCGCGCAGCATGACCTCGGCCTGTCGAAGACCACGGCGGGCCTCGTGCTCGGCTGCTCGGCGCTCACGATCATCCCGGGCTCGCTCGCCGCGGCGTGGACGGTGGAGCGCGTACGCAGCCGGCGGCGCTTCCTGCTCGCGGCGACGCTGGCGCAGGTGCCGCTGTTCGGGCTGTGGGCGCTCGTCGACGATCCGGTGGCGCTCACGGTGATCGGCCTCGCGCAGGGGCTGACCTGGATCTACTTCCCGATCATGTTGAGCGTGCCGTTCGACCTCGAGGGCTTCGACGCGAGCGACGTGGCGCTGGCGACGGGGATGTTCTTCGTGGCCAACGCGGCGGCGCTCACCGTGGGCCCGGCGGTGTCGGGCGTCGTCGCGGAGTGGGTCGCGCTGCGCACGGTGCTGCTCGTGGCCGCGTTGCTGCCGGTGCTGTCCACGCTGGGCGCGCTGTTCCTGGTGGACTCGCGGCGCCCGGCGCCGGCCGGGGTCGCGGTCGCGAGTTGAAGTGAGCGCTCCCCGCGGCGCTAGCCCGCCCGCGCGCGAGCGGCTGAGGGCTGCGCCGGCGCCTGCGGCGGGCGCGGTTTACGGGCGCCGACGAAGAAGCCGGAGCCGAGCAGCGCGCCCACGGCGAGCACGGTGAAGCCGGCGCGGTAGTCGCCGGTGCGGTCGGCGAGCACGCCGGCGAGCACGGGGCCGACGGTGCTGCCCACGGTCACGATCAGCAGCGAGACGCCCATGATTTTGCCGAAGCTCATGGTGCCGAAGTAGTCGGCGCGGATCGCCTGCATCAGCGGCCCGCGCGTGCCCCACGCCCAGCCGTGCAGCACCGCGAACGCAACGACCATGAGCCAATGGGTCGCGAACGCGAGCAACAGCAGCGCGCTCGCGTGCATGGCCATGCACACCGTGGCGATGATGCGCTTCTCGAAGCGGTCGCCGAGGATGCCGCCGACGACCGTGCCGAGCAGCTGCGCCGCCGTCATGAGCGCCACGAAGCCGCTCGCCTGCGTGAGCGTGTAGCCGAGGTTCTCCGTGAGGTGCAGCGAGAGGTGCACCATCACTGCCGAGACGATCAGCAGCGCCGCGGAGTGGCCGAGCGAGATGAACCAGAACCCCTGCGTGCGCATCGCCTGGCGCGTGGTGAAATCCTCGGAGCCGTCCGCGGCCACCGCGCGCGCAGCCTGTACGCCCCGGGGGGCGCCGGTCGGGGCCGGCGGCAGCCCGTCGGGCGTGTCGCCGTACTGCTCCGGGCGACCGCGCATCAGCGCGGCGAGCGGGATGCCGGCGAGCCAGATCAGCACGCCCGAGGCGATCGCCGTGGGCCGCCAGCCGAAGCGCTCGATCGCGTACACGGTGATCGGGATGAGTAGGCCGCCGATACCGAAGCCGATCTGCGTCAGCCCCAGCGCCTTGGCGCGATGGCGGCTGAACCAACTCACCAGCGCGACGGTGACCGCCAGGAAGCCGCTGAGCGTCGCGCCGAGCGACATGATGAAATAGACGACGTAAAACATCAGGAGGTCCTGGATGAACCCGAACCCGACCAGCCCGCCGCCGAGCAGCAGCACGCCGGCGATCATCACGTTGCGCGGCCCGAAGCGGTCGAGCAGCCACCCCACGACGGGGCCCACCAGCCCGCTCTCGACGCCCGCCATCGCGAACGCGGCGGACAGCGCGCTGCGGCTCCAGCCGAACTCGCTGCGCAGCACGACGGCGTACGCGCCGAACGCCTGGTTGAAGAGCAGCGCGATGACGCCCTGTACCGCGGCGCCGATGGTGACCATCCACCAGCCGTAGAACACGCGCCCGCGCGGCCGCAGCGCGCCGTCGAACGAGGCGCGCAGGCCCGGGCGTGCCGCGGCCTGCGGGCGGTCGCTCGCGGTCTCGTCGGTGACGGTCATGGGCGCCGAGTGTAGCCCGGGCACGCCCCAGGGGCTCGGGCGGGCCCGCGCGCGGCGCGAGCCCCGCGGCTCGCACGGCTGCACGCGATTCCGGGGGGGTAGGGCGGTTGCGACCCTGTGGCGCACAGGTGGTTGCTGCGCCGCGCCACGCTCCTGCTGCTGAGCGTTGCGCTGCTGAGCGGGCTGGGCGCGGTGCCTGCGGCAGGGCATGCTGCCGACCAGCCCGTGATCGTGTGGGGGACGATCCCGTCCGACGGCGGCGTCGGACTCGTGGTGTTTGCGGGCCGCGCTATCGAGGCGCTCGTCGCGGCGATCGCCTGCCCGCGCGAGCGCACGGCACTGTGGGCGAGCGCCCCCGGCGCCGGCTTCATCGTGTTCGTCCCGGGCAGCGGCGTGGAGGCCGTCAACGCCGCGTTCGACGCGACGTACCCCGACAGGGTGCTGCCCGCCCGTCGCGCGCTGCTCTGCCGCTGTACGCGACGCGCCGTCGTGGTGCTGGACCCGGGCTACGGCAGTGCCGACGAACCGGGCGCCAGCGCGCACGGCATCGTTGAGCGCGACTCCAACCTCGAGATGGCGCAGCGCATCGAAGCGCTGCTGCTGGGCGCGGGTGTGCAGGTGGTGCTCACGCGGCGCACCCCGGGTCGTGCCGAGTCGTTCCCCGAGCACCCAGGCCTGCGCGGGTACACCGCGACGTTCGTGGACCTGCAGGAGCGTGTGGCGCTGGCGAACGCCGCCGGCGGGACGCTGTTCGTCTCGATCCACTCGAACTCCATCGGCGATACGCGCGAGCGCGGCGTGCAGGTGTGGTACTCCGGCGGGCGGCAGTTCGCAGCGACGAGCCAGTCGCTGGGCGCCCCGTTCGTCGAGGCGATCGTGGCGAGCTCGCCACAGCGGGGTACGCCACGCACGCGGACGGGGTGCACGACGACGCGTGGCTCGTGGATGCGGTCGGGCGCGATACGTCTCTGTTTGTGCTCGGGCCGGAGCGCGATGTCTCGGTGGCGGAGCTGCTGGAGCGCGGCGTGGATCGCACGCTCGCGGGCGTCACGATCGGGGAGCCTACCTTGCGCACCCGGGCGACGAACATGCCGGACGTGCTGCTGGAGCTCTTCTACATCAGCAACGCTCAGGACGCCGCGCTGCTCGCCGACGAGGGGGCGCGCGCAGCGATGGCGCGTGGCATCACCGCCGGCATCCTGCGCAGCCTGCGTTAGCGCGCCGCCGCCACGAACCGCATCGATAGCGAGTTCACGCAATGCCGCGTGTCCTTCGGCGTGAAGCGCTCGCCGAGGAACACGTGGCCGAGGTGCCCGCCGCAGTGCGCGCACTCGATCTCGATGCGCTGGCCGTCGGGGTCGGGCAGCCGGCGGACGGCGCCCGGCACTTCGTCGTCGAACGCCGGCCAGCCGCAGTGCGCGTCGAACTTGTCCTCGGAGCGGTAGAGCGGTGCGTTGCAGCGCCGGCAGAGGTACGTGCCGGCCTCGTAGAAGTCGTCGTACTCGCCGCTGAACGGCGGCTCGGTCCCCTTCGCCTCGATCACATAGCGCTCGCGCGGGGTGAGCTCGTTGTACGTCGTCCCGGTGTCGGTCATCGCGGCGCTCCCTTTCGCGTCTCGCGCTGCGTCCAGTCTAGCGGTGCCGCGCGCGGCCCCTCGGTAGGGCGCGTGGTCGCGGCGGCTAGGGTCATAACGACGTGCCACGCGCGCCGCAGCGGGTTGTGGGTTGAACTTCCGGCTGCTGCTGGGGTAAAGTCGGGCCGTTGCAGATGTCGCGAAGCCGGTGCGATTCCGGCGCTGTCCCGCAACTGTAATCGCCCTCGGGCGTAGCCAGGTCGCCGCGCTGCAGTCGCCATCGGGGCCGCGAGGGACGGCCTGGGGTAGGGCCGCCCGTCCGGCGGCTGCTTCTCGGGTTCCCCCAACATCACGCTCGCCCGCGCTCGAAGCGCGGGCCGAGAGGGGAGCCGAGCAGTGCGCGCACCATCGCACACCGTCCGAGCACTGTCGCGGGGTCGCGGTGCCGTGGCTCTGTGGCTGGCACTCGCGTGCGTCGCCCTCGCGGTTGCGTGCGGCGACGACGACAGCGCGGCGACCGACGCGGGGCGCGCGGTAAACGCAGGCGGGGCGGCGACGGCGTTCCCGGTCGCCGTCGAGGACGGCTCCGGCACCCGGGTGCAGCTCGCGCGCCGGCCGGAGCGCATCGTGTCGCTCGCCGCGGGTCACACCGAGGTGCTGTTCGCGATCGGCGCCGGCCCGCAGGTGGTGGCGCGCGACCGCTTCTCCGACTTTCCGCCCGAGGCGCGCGCGCTGCCCGCGCTCGAGTACTCGGCGCCCGACCCGGAGGCGGTGCTCGCGCAGCACCCGGACCTGGTGATTCTCTCGACGCGGCAGCAGCAGCAGCTCGCGCAGCTCCGAGCGCTGGGCCTGACGGTTTTCTACGCGCCCGAGCCGGCGAGCCTCGTCGAGGTGTACGAGCGCGTCCGCACGCTAGGCGCGCTGTCCGGCAACGCGAGCGCGGCCGACGCGCTGGCCGCCCGCATGCGCGCCGAGATCGACGCGATCGCGCACGTGCTGCGCGACGTCGAGCGCGGCCCGCGCGTCTTCTACGAGCTGAGCGCGGGGCTCTACACGGCGGCGCCGAACACGTTCATCGGCTCGCTGCTGACCATGCTCAAGGCGCGCAACATCGCGGAGGGCGCGCGCAGCGCGTTCCCGCAGCTGACCGCGGAAGCCGTCGTGAGCGCCGATCCCGAGGTTATCCTGCTCACGGACGCGGCCTTCGGCGTGGACTACGCGTCCGTGGCCGCGCGCCCCGGCTGGTCGAACATCTCGGCCGTGCGCAACCGGCGCGTGATCGCGATCGACCCGGACATCGTCAACCGCCCCGGGCCAAGGCTCGTCGAGGGCATGCACGCGCTCGCGGCTGCGCTGTACCCGGAGCGTGTACAGGCGGCGCGCTGAGGTCGCCGCCCACGCGGCACGTCTCGCGTGTCGATCGCCGCGGAGCAACCGCGGCGTTAGTGCCGTATGCGTCACTGTTAGGCGGCTGCAATCCGCACAGCGCTACGCTCGTGCAGTTCGGCGCAGCGGCGCGAGTGCGCCGGCGAGGCACGAGGAGACGCGCGTGGTACGAGCGGAGTGGAAGCGGCTGCAGGGCGAGCTTCGGCGTGCCGCCGGCGCAGCATCGGCGCGTGCGCATGGACGCGCGTACGGCGCGCTGGCGGTGGCCGCTGGCGACGGCAGCGTGCCGCTAGCTCCGGCCGGCAGCGGCTACGCGCGGGAGCGCCGCCGCGAGCGCAAGCGCGAGGCCTGACCCCGCGTCCGGAGCCCTCACGCCCTCCCCAGCGATCGCCGCACCCGTTCGGCGCGTTCGCTCGGGTCTCACCGCCGGACACCGTGGCCGCCCCCGACCCATGTAGCGCGTCCCGCCCCCGTGCGCCCCGGCTACCTGTGCGGCGGCCCCGGGTTCGTCGCCGGCGCACGTGGCTGCCCGCCAGAATGAGCGCCGCTGGCGCCTCGGCAGCTCTCTCGCCCGCGCCCCGACTCGTGCCCTGATCGCATCCAAGCTTGCGCGCGTGGCGTATATTCCGGCATCACGTTCGCGATGAGAAGGTGCTCTTGGAGCCCGTTGCGTTCATCCAGCCACTCATGCGCCGCTCATTCCTCCGCACTGCCACGCTTGGTGCCGGGGGGCTCGCGGCTGCTGCGCTCGTCGGGTGCGGTAGCGACGAGGAGGATGAGCCTGCCGCCAGCAGCGGCGCGCCGAAAGCTTCCCCC
>VGPB01000108.1 GCA_016875695.1 Chloroflexota bacterium
CGTCCGGCGCGCGCATCACCGCCCACGCCGCGAGCAACGCCACCGGCAGCGCCGGTGCGCGCGCGGCGTCGATGGCGAGTGCGCCCGGCAGCACGGCCTGTGCGAGCGCCGCCGCGAATGCGAGCACGGTGACCACGACGCATGCCAGCACGCGCTTCATCGGCCGCCACCCTCGCCGACGTCGCCCGGTAGGAAGCTCGTGACCACCAGCACCCGCTCGAGCGCCGCGTCGTCGGCCAGCGGGTCCACCTCGACGGTCGCGAACAGCTCGTGCGGCTTGCCGCGCACCGCCGCGACGCGCCCGATGAGCAGGCCGGCCGGCAGCATCCCGCCCAGCGGCGAGCTCACGACCAGCTCGCCGACGTGCAGCGGAGCGCCCAGCGGCACGAATTCGAGCCGCAACGTGGCGTCGTCGCCGGTCAGCGTGCCCGGCGTGCGCGACTGCTGGCCCATGCTCGCCACGGCGGAGGCCGCGTCGCGCAGCAGCCGCACGCGCGCGCGCCGCGGCTGCACCTCCACCACCACCCCTACGAGCGTCGCGCTCGGTCCCAGCACCGGCTGCCCGGCCACCACACCATCCGCTGCGCCGCGGTCGATGAGCAGCTGGCGCCGTCCCGGCGTCGGGTCCCGCACCACCACCGACGCCTGCACGTGTCGCGCCGCCCCGCCCACTGCCGCCGCGAGCGCGGCACCCTGCTCGTACGCCGCCACCGCCCCGCGCAGCGCCGCCGCCTCCGCCTCGAGCCGCGCGATGTCTTGCTGCAGCCGCGCGTTCTCGGCGCTCAGCCGCCGCAGCTGGCCCGCGTGCAGCGCGACCTCGGCTACCGGACGCACGAGGCCGTGCAGCGCACGGGCGGCCGGCGCCAGCAGCTCACCGCCGGCGGCTTCCAGCCGCCCGGCCGCCGTCAGCGGGGACAGCGCAAGCAGCGCGAACCCGAGCGCCAGCAACGCCCCGACCCACGCCAACGAGCGAGTACGAGCCATCGACGCGCCGATCGCGGGGGGCGACCTTTAAGCTCAAGCGCCGCTGGGAGCCCGGCCGTACCCGATGGTAACGCGTACCCGCGTTGGCGAGTAGCCCGTTGTGCAGATGGTGTTTCATGTGAAACATATGTTCGTTCCGCGGCTCGCCCTGGAGCCGAGGTGGGCGAGGCTGGGGCTGACCCCTTCGCCCCGCCGACCCGCCGAAGCCGGGGGGAAGTTCGCTGCGGCGGCTAACGGGGAGCGCGGCGGCTGGAGACTACGGCCTGCACCTTCTGCAGTGTCGCGGCTTCCTCCAGCGCCTCGCCGCAGCCGCGCACCACGGCGCGCAGCGGATCCTCGGCCACGTACACCGGGAACCGCGTCTCCGTCGCGAGCCGCCGGTCGAGGCCGCGCAGCAGCGCTCCGCCGCCCGCCAGCGCGATGCCGTGCAGCATCAGGTCCGCCACCAGCTCCGGTGGCGTCGTCTCGATCGTCCCGCGCACCGCGCGCACGATCTCCGCCGTCACCGGTGAGAGCGCGTCGCGGATCTCGACCGTCGACACGTCGACCGACTTCGGCAGTCCCGTCGCCAGGTCGCGGCCGCGCAGCTGCACCGAGGCCTCCTCGTCGAGCGGGAACGCGGAGCCCGCGCTCGCCTTGATCGCCTCGGCGGTGCGCTCGCCGATCAGCAGACGGTGCACCTGCCGCGCGTACGCCATCAGCGCGTGGTCCATCGCGTCGCCCGCCGCGCGCACGGACGTCGCCACGACAATGCCGCCGAGCGCGAGCACCGCCACCTCGGTCGTGCCGCCCCCGATGTCGACGACCATTGAGCCGGGCGCCTCCATCACCGGGAGCGCGCAGCCGATCGCGGCCGCCATCGGCTCCTCGATCAGGTATGCGGCGCGTGCGCCGGCGGCCATCGCCGCATCGTGCACCGCGCGCTTCTCCACCTCGGTCGCCCCGAACGGGATACCGACCATCACTCGCGGCTTCGGGATGCCCAGCCCGAAGCGCTCGTGCACGGAGCGGATGAAGTGCTGGAGCATGCGCTCGGTGACCGTGAAGTCCGAGATCACCCCGTCGCGCAGCGGCCGCACCGCCACGATCGTCGAGGGTGTGCGCCCGACCATGCGCTTCGCTTCCTCGCCGATCGCGAGGATGCGCTTCGAGCTGCGGTCGATCGCCACGACCGACGGCTCGTTGATGACGATGCCTCGCCCGCGGACGGTGACCAGCGTGTTCGCCGTCCCGAGGTCGATGCCGATGTCGAGCGAAAACATCCCAAGGAACGATGACAGCGGGCGGATCGCCAAGGTTGGTGCGCCGTTCGCGGGGAGAGCGGTCGCAGGGCGGGGAGCCAGCGGCATGCCGGGACGCCGCGATTGTACGGGCGCCGCGCGCGAGCGGCAAACCCGAGCTACACGCCCGTGATGCCCCCGACCAGTGAGCCGATGCCGAAGGTGATCGCCGCGACCACGAGCCCCAGCACGAGCTGGCGCGCGCCTGCGTACCACGCGTTGCGCCCGGTCAGCAGCGTGATCGCCGCGCCGAGCAGGAACAGCCCGAGGCCCGCGAGCACGGCGCTGCTCGCGATTGCGACGGCACCGCTCGCGACGAAGAACGGCAGCACGGGCAGCACCGCGCCAAGCGCGAACAGCACGAACGACGCGAGCGCCGCCGTCCACGGGGAGCCCAGATCCTCCGGCACCAGTCCCAGCTCCTCGCGCGCCAGCGTCGCGATCGCCGTCTGCGGGTCCGCCATGATGCGCGCGGCGAGCTCCTCCGCCTGCGCCTCGGGGAGCCCCTTCGCTTGGTAGATCAGCGCGAGCTCAGCCTGCTCCTCGGTGGGCTGCAGCGCGATCTCCTCCTGCTCGGCCGCGAGCTGCGCCTCGGCGGCCTCGCGCGACGACGTGACGGAGATCCACTCGCCGAGCGCCATCGAGAACGCGCCCGCGAGCAGACCCGCGATGCCGGCCAGCACGACCGTGGCATTGTCCAGGCTCGCGCCCGCCACGCCCATGACCAGCGCGAGGTTGGAGGTGAGCCCATCGTTAGCCCCGAGCACCGCGGCGCGCAGCGCGTTGTCGCCACCCAGCGAGCGGTGCCGGCTCTCGATACGGCCGATCGCCGAGCCCGGCATGCCGCGGGACCCGGTCAGCGCCGATGCGATGCGCGCGTGCGTGCGCTCGTCGCCAGGCAGCCGCTCCGCCACGGCGAGTGGCTCCGCCATGTACATCTGGTCCGCGCCGGTCTCCATCGCCTTGATCACCGGCAGCACCGTGTCCGGCCCGAAGCGTCGCGCGAGCCACATCAGCACACGCGCGCGGCGCGACGGCCGCTCGCGAGCGGGCGCCACGCCCGCCTCCGCGAGCTGGCGACGCCACAGCTCGAGGTGCCGCTCCTCCATCGCCGCCATGCGCGCGTAGATGCCGCCGAGCTGCGTGTCGCGCTCCAACGCCGCCAGCGTGCGGTAGTAGAACACGCCGTCGACCTCGTCCTGGAAGTACGCGCGGTAGCGCGCGATGTCGGCCGGCGTCGCCACTACGCGCGCTCCCGCCAGCCGCGCTCGGCCAGCAGCGCGACGAACTCCGCCTCGTCGGCGATGCGGGTGCGGAGCGCCTCGGCGCGCGCGCGCTTCGAGCCGCCGCCGTCGCCCGCGACCAGCAGCGTTGTCTGCTTCGTGACGCTCGCGCCGACGCGGCCACCGAGCGACTTGATCAGCGCCTCGACGCGGTCGCGCGACCAGCGCTCGAGAGAGCCCGTGACGACGATCGTTTCGCCTTCCAGCGGGCCGCCGCGCGCGGCCTGCTCGTCGTCCGTGCGCACGCCGACCGCCGCGAGCGCGTCCAGCAGCGCCGCGTATTCCTCGTCGTGCAGGTACGCGTGCACCGCCTGCGCGACGATCGGCCCGATGCCGTTGACGGCGGCCAGCTCCTCCGCGCTCGCTCCGCGCAGCGCGCGTAGCGAGCCGAAGTGCGTGGCGAGCGCGAGCGCGGTCTCGCCGCCGACGTGGCGGATGCCGAGCGCGATCAGGAGCCGCCGCAGCGGCTGCGCCTTGCTTGCCTCGATGCGCGCGAACAGGTTGTCGAGCGTCTTCGCGCCGATGCCCTCGAGCGCGAGCAGGTCCTCGGGCCGCTCGTGCAGCGCGTAGACATCGGCGAGCGTGCGCACGAAGCCGAGCTCCACGAGGCGGAACGAGAAGCGCTCGCCCAGCCCCTCGATGTCCATCGCGCCGCGCGAGGCGAAGTGCTCGAGCTGGCGCGCGAGCTTGACGGGGCAGCGGCGGTTTGGGCAGTAGCTCGCGGCCGCGTCTTGCTCCTTCACGACGGGAGTGTCGCACACGGGGCAGCGCGCGGGCATCGCGAAGTGCTGCAGCGTGCGGCCCTCGCGGCGCGAGATGACGGGGCCGACCACCTCCGGGATGACGTCGCCCGCGCGCTGCACGATCACGTCGTCGCCGATGCGCAGGTCCTTGAGCCGGATCTGCTCCTCGTTGTGGAGCGTGGCGATGCTCACGCGCGCGCCGCCGACGAACACGGGCTCGAGCACCGCGAATGGTGTGAGCACGCCGGTGCGGCCCACGGAGACGTCGATGCCGCGCAGCAGCGTGACGGCCTGCTCGGCGGGGAACTTGAACGCGGTCGCCCAGCGCGGCTCGCGACCGACCGTGCCGAGCCGGCGCTGTAACGCGTACTCGTCCACCTTCACCACGACGCCGTCGATGGCGTACTCGAGCTCGTCGCGACGCTCCGCCCACTCGCCGCAGAAGGCCTCGACCTCGTCGATCGAGGCGCAGCGGCGCGCGTGCGGGTTGGTCGGGAAGCCGGCCGCGTGCAGCCAGTCCAGCGCGTCCCAGTGCGTCGGCGGTCGCGTGCCGCCTTCCACCCAGCCGAGCTGGTAGGCGAACAGCTCGAGCCTGCGCGAGGCGGTGACGGCCGGGTCGAGCTGGCGCAGCGAGCCCGCGGCGGTGTTACGGGGGTTCACGTAGAGCGGGCGGCCTGCCTCGGCCTGCTCCGCGTTCAGGCGCGCGAACTCGGCCTTCGACATGTAGACCTCGCCGCGGACCTCGAAGGCGTCGAAGCCCAGGCCGGCGGCGGGCGGCCGCGCGACGAGCGGCAGCGCGCGGGTCGTGCGCAGGTTGGCGGTGATATCCTCGCCGCGGGCGCCGTCGCCGCGCGTCGCGCCGACCGCGAAGCGGCCGCTGCGGTACTGCAGCGCGATCGCGAGGCCGTCGATCTTTGGCTCGCAGACGAAGGTGAAGTCGTCGCGCTCGAGCAGCCTTGCGACGCGCTGGTGCCACTGGCGCAGCTCGGCGGCGTCGAAGACGTTGCTGAGGGAGAGCATCGGCTCGCGGTGCTCGACGACGCCGAACGCCGGCGACGGCTCGCCGGCGACGCGCTGCGTGGGCGAGTCGGGCGTGACGAGCTCTGGGAAGCGCTCCTCGAGCGCGCGCAGCTCGTGGAGCAGGGCGTCGTAGTCGGAGTCGCCGAGCTCGGGCTGATTCATGACATAATATCGGTAGTCGTGGTAGCGCACGAGCGTGCGCAGCTCCTCGACGCGGAGGCGTGCGGTCTCGAGGTCGCGCTGGAGGGCGGTGGTCGTCATGGGCAGGACGCGAGTATAGCGGCGGGCGGGCTGCGCCCTGCTCCCCCTTCTCGAGGGGGGGCGTGCGCGGTATCGAAGCGCAGCGTCAGGCCCTTGAGGTTGGGCGGGAGCTGACGTCGGCCCTCCGGGCCCGGGGACTCGGCCGCCCATTCCTTGGGGCTTTGCCCCAAGCTCCGGTGGAGAATGGCTGCACGGAGCGTCATGGGTCCCGAGGAAGGGGCTCGCCGGGATGCCTGATAGAATCGACGCTGCGAGGAGGCCGGATGACGGTGGACGTGGTCATCGTCGACTACGGCGCGGGGAACCTGCGCAGCGTGGCGCGCGCGGTGGCGCACGCCGGCGTGGAGGCGCTGGTGACGGCCGACCCGCGCGCCGTTGAGGCCGCGCGGGCCGTCGTCATGCCGGGCGTGGGCGCTGCCGCCGATACGATGGCGAACCTGCGGGCAGCGGGACTCGTGGAGCCTGTGCGGGAGTACATCGCGTCGGGGCGGCCGTTCCTCGGCGTGTGCATGGGGCTGCAGGCGCTGTTCGACGTGTCGGAGGAAGGCGGCGAGCACGCCTGTCTGGGCGTGGTACCGGGGCGCGTGGTGCGCTTCCCGCAGGGGCTGACGGTGCCGCACATGGGCTGGAACACGGTCAAGCTGCGCCGGCCGCACCCTGTCTTCGAGGGCGTCGCGCAGGGGTCGTACTTTTACTTCGTGCACTCGTACTACCCGCGGCCGGCCGACGACGGGACGGTAGCGGGCGAGACGGAGTACGGCGGCGCGCGCTTCGCCTCGGTGGTGGCGCGCGGGAACCTGGTGGCGACGCAGTTCCACCCGGAGAAATCCGGCGCCGACGGACTGCGCGTGTACGCGAACTTCGTGCGGCTCGCGCTGGTGCAGGGGACGCTCGAGCCGGCCGCCCTCGCGGCGCCGCTGGGCAGCTGAGGCGCGCGGTGGAGGTGGTTCCCGCGGTGGACATCCGCGGCGGCCGCTGCGTTCGCCTGGCGCAGGGCGACTACGCGCGCGAGACGGTGTTCGCGGACGACCCGGTAGAGGTGGCGCGCCGCTGGGCCGCGCGGGGCGCGCCGCGCCTGCAC
>VGPB01000109.1 GCA_016875695.1 Chloroflexota bacterium
CCCGCCGCGCCCGCCTCGCCCACCACGCCGCCCGCCGCCGGGTAGGGCGCCGACGTGCGCCGCCTGACGCTCACGAGCGCCTTCGGCGGGCGCGTCTTCGACAAGCCGATTGAGCTCGGCGTGTACCCCGGCGGGCGTTTTTTCGTCGCGGAGCAGGACGGCCTGGTGCGCCTGGTGACCGCGGACGGGCGCGACGCCGGCATGCTGCTGGACCTCAGCGGCCGCGTCACGACGCAGGACAACGAGGAGGGGTTGCTCAGTGTCCAGCTCGCACCCGGCTTCCCCTCCCCGCCGCACCTTTACGCGTACTACGCCGCGGCGGGGCTGCGGCGCACGATGTTGTCGCGCTTCATGGTGAGCGGCGACGCGGCAGGCAGCGAGCAGGTGCTGCTGGAGGTCCGCCAGCCGTACGGAAACCACAAGGGCGGCGCGATCCGCTTCGGCCGGGACGGCATGCTGTACCTCGGGCTCAGCGACGGCAGCTCGGGTGGCGACCCGCACGGCAATGGCCAGAACCTGGGCACGCACCTCGACAAGATCCTGCGCCTCGACGTGCGCGGCGGCGACGACAATTACGCCGTGCCCCCGGCAACCCGTTCGTGGCGACGGGCGGCGCCCGCCCTGAGATCTGGCCCTACGGCCTGCGCAACCCCTGGCGCATGGCCTTCGACCTCGCGACCGGCGTGTTGTGAGCCGGCGACGTCGGCCAGAACGCCCTCGAGGAGATCGACGTGATGCGCCGCGGCGCGAATTACGGCTGGAATCGCTTCGAGGGCACGCGCTGCTTCGGCGGCGGGGGCTGCGACCGCACCGGCCTCACCTTCCCCGTCGTCGAGTATGGCCACGACCTCGGCTGCTCCGTCACCGGCGGCGTGGTCTACCGCGGCAGCGCGATCCCCGCGCTCGTGGGCGCTACCTCTACAGCGAGTACTGCGGCGGCCGGGTGTGGGCGCTGCCGACGCAGGGTGGGGCGGCCGTGCTGGTCGCCGAGCGCGGCAACCGCCCGGTCGCCTCGTTCGGCACGGACGCCGCCGGCAAGGTGTACCTCGTGGTGCACAACGCCCCGATCCTGAAGATCAGCAGCGCCGAGTAGCAGCCCTAGCGGCTACGCTCTGCGTCGATGGTCCCGCTGCTGCTCGCGCTGTTCACGTTCTACGCCGTCGCGGTGACCTGGCAGATGCGCCGCGCCGTGCGCACCCGCGACCCCGCCACCCGCCTCCGCGAGGCGCGCCGTCTGCTGCTCGTGGTCGCGCTGGGCGTACCGCTGGCAGGCGCGCTGATTCTCGCGGCATGGTGACTGACGGTCGGAGGTACGCGCGCGGGTGGTAGCTGCGGTCATGTCGGGAGGTAGCGTTGACAATCACGCTTGGCGGAGTTAGCTGCAGGGGATGTCCGGCGTAACGATCGAGTCATGGAAAGCCATCGCCGTCGCAGCTGGGACTTGCGCCTTAGCGGTAGCCACGGTTGCACTGGCATGGCAGACCCGAGGAATGGCAGGGGCCACGCACCAACTGGCTCAGGAAACCATTCGACTAGCGGGCGAGACTAAGCGTATTGCCGACGAGACGCAGCAGATGCGTGAGGCGGCGGAGGGCACCCTCGAAGATCAGATCGAGGCTGGGTGAATCGCGGGGGAGTCCCTGCGGCCTTCGCACGAGGGCAGGGTTGCCGCCGCAAAGTCGACTCTGCTTCCGATCTCCTGGGATCGTAAGTCGCACACGCTTTAGGTCCTGAATGGGGGGCCGGTGTCTGCGAGAGCAATTCAAGCGTTCGTATGCGTTGGCTCTGGTCCTTGGCTAAGCCACCGCCCGCGGCTACCTGGATTGGCCGCCTGAGAATCCATCGAGTTAAGGATTGCTGGGGATGCCAGCGCGGAGTACGGACTCAGCCACGACGTAATGAGCGGATGGTTCATGGAAACGGGAGCGGCCGCGATGCAAGTCTTGTGGATGAATCTGGACGACTCCGCAGGCGACAGTGGCTGGCTCATGACTCCGATCGTCGGCAGCTAGGATGGTGCCTGTCGCGTCATCCTCGAAGGAGACGCAGGTCGGCAGGGGCCTCGAAGCCAACGCCCAACCGCGTTGACTGCCCCTCACGCCCCCCGCGATACTCGACGCATGCACGCTCGCGCTCGCCGTTGCCTCGCGCTTAGCTAGGCGGCACGGCCACCCTGCCGCGAGGAAGGGGGCCGCGCCGCCGTCGCTGCGGGCGCCCCCGCGCCCACGACCCCCGAGGCCACCTGGCGAGGCGACACGATGACCACTCCCACCCGCACCGAGATCAAGCGCTACCGCCCGCAGGACGTCGAGCGCCGCTGGCGCGAGCACTGGGCGGCGAGCGGCCTCTATCGCACGCCGGACCACGTGCCGGGGCGCGAGAACTGGTACGCGCTCACGATGTTCCCGTACACCTCGGGCGACCTGCACATCGGGCACTGGTTCGCGATGGCGCCGTCGGACGCGCTCGCGCGCTGGCGGCGCATGCGCGGGCACAACGTGCTGTTCCCCATGGGCTTCGACGCCTTCGGGTTGCCCGCCGAGAACGCCGCGATCAAGGGCAGCCTGCACCCGTACGACTGGACTATGGCCAACATCGAGCGCATGCGCCGCCAGTTGCAGTCGATGGGCGCGATGTTCGACTGGAGCCGCGAGGTCAACACCTCGGCGCCGGAGTACTACCGCTGGACGCAGTGGTGGTTCCTGCAGCTGTACCGCATGGGCCTCGCGTACCGCGCGGCGGCGAACGCGAACTGGTGCTCGAGCTGCCAGACCGTGCTCGCCAACGAGCAGGTCGTCGACGGGCGCTGCGAGCGCTGCGACACCGTCGTCGTGCAGCGGCGCATGGAGCAGTGGTTCCTGCGCACGACGCGCTACGCCGACGAGCTACTGCAGCACGACGAGCTCGACTGGCCCGAGCACGTCAAGCTCATGCAACGCAACTGGATCGGCCGCTCCGAGGGCGCCGAGGTGAGCTTTGCGCTCGAGCAGCCGGCGTCCGACGGCACTACCGAGATTCGCGTGTTCACGACGCGCCCGGACACGCTCTTCGGCGTCACGTTCATAGTGCTCGCACCGGAGCACGCGCTCGTCGACGCGCTCACCACGCCCTCGCAGCGCGCCGCCGTTGACGCGTACGTCGAGGCTGCTGCGCGCACGACTGAGATCGAGCGCCAGTCGACGGAGCGCGCGAAGACCGGCGTGTTCACCGGGGTGTACTGCGTGAACCGGCTGAACGGTGCGCGCGTGCCGATCTGGATCGCCGATTACGTGTTCTCCACGTACGGCACGGGCGCGGTCATGGCGGTGCCCGCGCACGACCAGCGCGACTTCGAGTTCGCGCAGCAGTACGGGCTCGAGGCGCCGGTCGTGATCGCGCCACCGGACTACGATGGCGCACCTCTGGCGGCGGCGTACGTCGAGCTCGGCACGCTCGTCGCCTCCGGGCGCTTCGACGGCCTGCCGAATGAGGAAGCGAAGCGCGCGATCGCCGCGCACCTCGCGGAGCAGGGCTGGGGCGGGCCGAGCGTCGTGTACCGCCTGCGCGACTGGCTGATCTCGCGCCAGCGCTACTGGGGCGCGCCCATCCCCATCGTGTACTGCGAGGCGTGCGGCATCGTGCCCGTGCCGGAGGCCGAGCTGCCCGTGCGCCTGCCGTACGACGTCGAGTTCTTGCCGACGGGCCAGTCGCCGCTCGCGCTGTCGGAGGCGTTTGTGCAGGTCGAGTGCCCGCAGTGCGGCGCGGCGGCGCGACGCGAGACGGACACGATGGACACGTTCATGTGCTCGTCGTGGTACTTCATGCGCTACCCGGACGCGCAGAACGGCGCGACCGCAGTCGCGCGCCCGGCCGCCGACGCGTGGCTGCCCGTCGACCAGTACACCGGCGGCGCCGAGCACGCGACCATGCACCTGCTGTATGCGCGCTTCTTCTACAAGGCGGCGCGTGACGCGGGACTCGTGCCCGGCGACGAGCCGTTCACGCGCTACTTTGCGCAGGGGCAAATCCTGGGGCCGGACGGCCGCCGCATGTCGAAGTCGCGCGGCAACGTCGTCGCGCCCGACGGGCAGGTCGAGCGCTGGGGCGCCGACGTGTTCCGCGCGTACCTCATGTTCCTCGGGCCGTGGGAGCAGGGCGGGCCGTACGACGTGGACGGCATCGTCGGCGTGTCGCGTTGGCTGCACCGGCTGTGGAGCGTTGCCGTCGAGGCGCCGGCCTTCGGCACGCACGGGTCCGGGGACGTGGATGCGGCCGCCGCGCGCGAGCTGCGCGCCGTCGCGCATCGCACGCTCGCGCGCGTCACGGACGATCTCGTGCGCTATCGCATGAACACGTACATCGCGGCGCTGATGGAGCTGACGAACGCCCTGCACCGCGCGCGCGAGGCGGGGCCCGTCGATCGCGGCGCGTGGGACGAGGCGCTGCGCCTCGCGACGCTCATGCTCGCGCCGGCGTGCCCGCACCTCGCCGAGGAACTGTGGGAGCGCCGCGGCGGCGCGTACTCCGTGCACGAGCAGGTGTGGCCCGAGCCCGACGCCGCGTTGCTGGAGCGTGCGACGGTCGAGCTGCCGGTGCAGGTCAACGGCCGCCTCCGCGACCGCGTCGAGGTGCCCGCGGGCGTCGCCGAGGTGGACGTGCGCGCGCTCGTCGAGGCGCGCCCGCGCATCGCGGAGCAGCTGGCCGGGCGCCGGGTGGTGCGCGTGATCTACGTGCCGGACCGGCTCGTCAACTTCGTGCTGGGCGACGCCGCAAGCTAGCGCTGCGGGCTAAATCCCCGGGTAGCGTCCGCGCGGGCGGTCGCTGCTTGCGCCGGAATTGCCGCCGCCGGGCGGCTCGTCGTCGAGCGCGGGCAGCGCGTAGTCGTCGATGACGGGCGGCGCGCTCGCGATCTCGGACGGGTCGCTCGTCTCCCGTGCCGGCTCGGGCGGCGGGGGCACGTCGATGTCCTTGGGCGGGTCGTCGTCCACCACCGGCGCGCCGGGCACCTGCGCGTCGCGCCACTCGGACAGCCGCTGCATCGCGCCGCGCGCGCCGGTGGCCGGCGGCTCGGGTCGCGCGAGCTGGGCGAGGCCGCCCTGCACCGAGCGCAGGAACGCCTGCAGCTGGCGGTCCAGGCGCTGCAGCAGCTCGCGCGCGTAGTCGTCGGCGGCGTCCATCTGCTGCTCGGCCAGCCCGCGCGACTCGTCGATGCGGCCCTCGATGTCCACGTTGGCGCGCTGGATGCGCTCCTCGATGCGCACCTCCGCCTGCCGCGCCAGCTCCTCCGCGCGGCGGCGCGCCGCGAGCGTCAGCTCGTGCTGCTCCACCAGCTGCGCCGCGCGTTCCTGCGCCCGCGCGACGATCAGCCGCCCCTCCTCCTCCGTGTCGCGCTTGTGCTCCGCGCGCTGCGCCAGCAGGTCCTGGGCGTCGCGCACCTCTTGCGGGATGGCGATGCGCATCTGGTCGATGAGGTCCAGCAGGCGGCGGCGGTCCACCATCGCGCGGTTGCCGATCGGCATCTTCTGCGCGCTGCCGACGAGCTCCTCCAGCCGATCGACGAGGTGCAGGAGGTTCATATCCCCTCCGCTCATCGCGCGAACTTCGCGCGCAGCGCCTCCGCGACGCCGGGCGGCACATGCTCCGAGACATCGATGCCGAACCCCGCGAGCTCCCGGATGCGCGAGGCGCTGATGAACAGGTACTCCAGCGACGTCATCAGGAACGTCGACTCCAGCTCCGGCGTCATCTTGCGGTTCATCAGCGCCATGTCAAACTCGGCGTTGAAGTCCGTGATCGCACGCAGCCCCTTCACCAGCACCTGCGCGCCCTCGTGGCGCGCGGTGTCGACGGTGAGGCCGTCCATGCGCGTCACGCGCACGTTCGCCATCTCTGCCACGGCGTTGCGGAACAGCGCGACGCGCTCGTCCGTCGTGAACAGCGTCGAAGAGCTGTTCGCCACCGCGACCACGACCTGCTCGTAGATGAGCGAGGCGCGACGCACGATGTCGAGGTGGCCGTTCGTCACCGGGTCGAAGCGGCCGGGGTACATCGCGACGGTCATGCGGGTCCTTCCTCGTTGGCGGCTGTAGCGGCGGCGCCGGGATGCGGCGCACGATAGATCGCGACGGCGGCGTCGCCGTGACGGCGGTCGCGCCAGAGCGGGAGCCCGCCGAGCTGCGCCGGGGCGGACGCGCGTCCGGCGTGCTCCACCGCGAGCATCGCGTGCGGAGTACGCGCGCCCGCGACCGTGCGCTCGATGGCCCCCCAGGCGGTCACGTCATCATACGGTGGGTCGGCCAGCACGAGCGCGTACGCCGCGCCGCCCGGCGGCCGCCAGCGCCCGACCGCGGCGTGCACCACGCGCGCGCGCGTCGCGAATCCCGTGCGTTCGAGGTTCGAGCGGATCGCCGCGGCCGCGCGCGCGTCGGCCTCCACGAACGTGCAGCGCCCGTCGCCGCGCGAGAGCGCCTCGATGCCCAGCGCGCCCGTGCCCGCGTACAGGTCCAGCACCGCGCCGAGGTCCGCGCCGACGGCCTCCAGCATGCCGAAGAGCGCCTCGCGCAGGCGCGCGGAGGTGGGTCGCGTCGCCACGC
>VGPB01000110.1 GCA_016875695.1 Chloroflexota bacterium
TGGAGGAGTCAGGCGTCACCGCCAGCAGCATGTTGGCCTGACGCTCAGCGTCGCCTCGCACGGGGCACCTCCAGGCTGTGCCCACGCCAGCCCCATCCTACGCGCCGACCGACCTCCGACAACTCCCCCGCCAGCCGTTTCTCAGCACCCTGCTAGGCGTTCCGAACCTCTGATCCTGGAGCGCATCGAAGCCGCCTTGCGCCTCTGCCACGCGCCCGAAATGGAGCGGTCCGCGATCCTTTTCGGGGCTGAGAAAGGGGCGCCATCCAGCTCATCCAGCTCATCGCAACAACTCGCGAGCGTCTCACGAACGAGTCACGGCTCCTCTTTGGCGCTTCCGGGCAGCCCGTCAAGTTGAGGAAGCACATTAACCTCGTAGCCGCAGCGTTTCGCCGACCGAGGGCTCGTCTTGCTCTGCCCTGCAGCGTCAGTGGCCTCTGGAAGGCGGATCTGTTCGTGGGGTTCATCGATTCAGACAGGTGAGTCGGTACGTCCGTGAAGATTAACAACCTAGAGCTGGAGCCCGCACGCCGGCTAAGGATCGGCATCGTCCCCACACGACAAGGTGACAGCGATCGAGTGCGTCGCGACGAGGGGAAGAACCTCGTACTCTGCCCTCTGCCATACGACGCCTCATTCATGGAAGCGTTCTACCGTGGCTGGGGCATCGTCCAGCAGTTCATCGCCGCGGACGCGCAGCTGCCGAGAGAGGTCGCATTACCGTAACCCGCAGATCATCAAGTCGCTCGGTACTTGTTCGAACGTCGGAAGTTCCCGATACTCGATGTGATCCAGGCCCTGGGCGCGCTGTCCCAGCCGGAGCTTCTCGAGCCCCGGCAGTTCGCAGCTGACCTTGTCCTTGAGCGTCCGCTTGAGCTGACTACCGGGGCTGTCGTTACACCGGTCGCCGCGCCGAACAGATCGAGTTGAGAGCACCGCCCTCGGAGAGATGCTCCACACAGGCGCCTCGCGGCGAGCCCCATTCCGACGTCGCCGTTGACGCCACCCCACCCCCTCGATAGCCTCGCCGAGCGCCCCCATGCCCGCGCCCACGGCCCGAGGAGCCACCCCGATGCGCAACCCGCGTGACTTCCTCAAGCCGCTCGCGATTGGCGCGCCGGAGCCGTTGCGCGAGATTCCGATCGCGCCGACGCGGATGATTCACTTCTTCGACCCGTCGAACGAGCGCATGCGCGCACGCGTGCCGGAGATCGCAGCGCAGGTGGACGTGCTGCTAGGCAACCTCGAGGACGCGATCGCGGGCGACCGCAAGGTCGCAGCGCGCGAGGGGCTGATCGAGGTGGCGACGAGCGCGGAGCTGGGCGAGACGGCGCTGTGGACGCGCGTAAACAGCCTCGACAGCCCGTGGTTCCTCGACGACATCACTGAGATCGTGGCGCGCGCGGGGAACCGCATCGGCGTGGTGATGCTGCCGAAGGTCGAGGGGCCGTGGGACATCGAGTACGCGGACCGGCTGCTCGCGCAGCTCGAGGCGAAGCACGGCCTCGAGCGACCGATCCTGCTGCACGCGATCCTGGAGACGGCGCTCGGGGTCGTGAACGTCGAGGCGATCTGCGCGGCAAGCCCGCGCATGCAGGGCATCTCGTTCGGGCCGGCGGACCTCGCGGCGTCGCGGCGCATGAAGACGACGCGCGTGGGGGGCGGGCACCCGGGGTACGTCGTGCGCGCGGACCCGGTGCCAGACCAGCCGGACGCGCCGCGCGCGGCGGCACAGCAGGACCTGTGGCACTACACGCTCGCGCGCATGGTGGACGCGTGCAACGCAGCGGACATCCTGCCGTACTACGGGCCGTTCGGCGACATCGCGGACCCACTAGGCTGCGAGGCGCAGTTCCGCGGCGCGTTCCTGCTCGGCTGCGTCGGCGCGTGGTCGCTGCACCCGAGCCAGATCGCGATCGCGAAGCAGGTGTTCAGCCCCGCGCCGGAGGAGGTCGCGTTCGCGCGCCGCATCATGGAGGCGATCGGCAAGAGCGGCGGCGGCGTGACGATGCTCGATGGCAAGATGCAGGACGATGCGACGTACAAGCAGGCGAAGGTGATGGTCGAGCTCGCGCAGCTAATCGCGCGCAAGGACCCCGAGTTCCGCGCCGCGTACGGCATGTAGCGCCGTCCCCTAACCCAGACACCCGAGGAGCGACGCCCATGCGGTTGTACGAGTACGAGGCGAAGCAGATGCTCGCGAAGCACGGCGTGGCGCTGCCGAAGCGCACGCTCGCGCGCACGGCCGAGGAGGCCGAGGTGGGTGCGCGCGAGCTCGGCGGGGCGACCGTGCTCAAGTCCCAGGTGCTCAGCGGCGGACGCATGAAGGCGGGCGGCGTGCTCTTCGCGGACACGCCGGACGAGGCGCGAGCGGCTGCCGCGCGCATCCTCGCGCTGGCGATCAACGGCCAGCAGCCGGCCGGCGTCCTCGTCGAGGAGCGCCGCGACATCGCGCAGGAGTACTACGTCGCGGTGACGTGGGACGCGCGGGCGAAGCGCCCGGTGATCGTATTCAGCGACATGGGCGGCATCGACATCGAGGAGGTCGCGCAGACGCATCCGGCGCACGTGTCGCGCACGCACTTCTCGAACCTGCGGCCGCTTTCCGACTACGTCGCGAAGCTCGCGGTCGCGCGCACGGGCGTGACGGGCAACGACCTCGCACCGCTCACGCGCATCGTGCTCAACCTCGCGCGCATCTTCGTGCAGTACGACCTGACGCTGGCCGAGATCAACCCGCTCGCAAAGCTCGCCGACGGCTCGTTCATCGCGCTCGACTCGCACATGGACATGGAGGAGGAGGCGCGCGGCGGCCAGCGCGCGCTGCTCGGCGAGCTGGGCATCGCCGACGCCGACACGCGCCAGGCGCGCCCGCCCACGCCGTTCGAGGTGGAGGGCGCGCGCGTGGACGCAGCGGACACGCGCGGCGTCGCGGGGCGCGTGGTGGAGTTCGACGGCAACATGGGGCTGGTGATCGGCGCGGGCGGCGGCTCGCTCACGCTGTTCGACGCGGTGCGCTCCGCCGGCGGGCGGCCAGCGAACTACTGCGAAATCGGCGGCAACCCCTCGGTGGCGAAGGCGGCGGCGCTGACGAAACTCGTGCTGTCGAAGCCTGGCGTAGAGCGCATCGCAGTGATGATGAACGTGGTATCCAACACGCGCGCGGACATCATGGCACGCGGCGTGATCAAGGGTTGCATCGACGCCGGGCGCGACCCCGCGCGAACCATCGCCATCTTCCGCATCCCGGGCTCGTGGGAGAAAGAAGGGGCGAAGATCCTCGCGCGCTACGGCGTCGAGTACGTCAACCGCTCGGTGTCAATGCACGAGGCTGCGCAGCGCGCCGTAGCGAAGATGGGCTAGCGCGATGGCGATCCTCATCGACGAACAGAGCCGCTTCATCATCCAGGGCATCACCGGCCGCGAGGCGGTGACGATGACGCGCGAGCTGCTGAACTACGGCTCGCAGGTCGTCGGTGGGGTGACGCCGGGCCGCAAGGGGCGCGACGTGCACGGCGTGCCCGTCGAGGACACGGTGCGCGCGTTCACGGAGCACATGCACGTCCATGGTGCGATCGTGGCGGTGCCGCCCGCATTCACGGCGGACGCGGTGCTCGAGGCGATCGAGGCGGGGATCAAGCTGATCGTGATCGTGACGGAGCGGGTGCCGCGCCGGCAGGTGGCGCAGTTCGTCGAGTATGCGCAGCAGGAGGGGGCGCGCATCATCGGGCCGAACTGCCTGGGCATCATCTCGCCGGGCAAGGCGAAGATGGGTGGCATCGGCGGCGCGGCGGACGCGACGCACCGCGCGTTCACGCCGGGGCACATCGGCGTGATGTCCCGCTCGGGCGGCATGACGGTGGAGATCGCGAACGCGCTGACGGAGGCGGGGCTGGGCCAGAGCACGGCCGTGTCCATCGGTGGCGACGCGATCATCGGGTCGACATACGCGGAGCTGATGCCGCTGTTCGACGCGGACCCGGACACGCACGGCATCGCGATCTACTCGGAACCGGGCGGGCCGATGGAGGCGCAGCTGGCGGACTACATGCGCGAGTCGGGCTCGCGGCTGCCGGTGGTGGCGTTCATGGCGGGGCGTTTCATGGACGCGATGCCGGGGGTACGCTTCGGCCACGCGGGGACGATCGTCGAGGGCCGCGCTGACACGACGGCGGAGAAGATCGCACGCATGGAGGCGGCGGGCATCGCGGTCGCCGACCGCATCGAGCAGATCCCGGTGCTGCTCAAGCAGCGGCTGCAGGCGTAGGGGGCACGCACGTGGCGATGTTCATCCGCGTTGACTTCGACGCATCGCTGCAGGGGGACGCGGACCTCAAACGCCGGCTCGTCGAGGTGTGCCCCGTCGACATCTTCGCGCTCGATGGCGATACGCTGACGACGGTGGACGCGAACCTCGACGAGTGCACGCTGTGCGACCTGTGCATCGACGCGGCGGGTGAGCGTGTGCGGGTGGTCAAGCTGTACGAGTAGCGGGCGACCCTTTAGCGCCCGGATGTCCACGCGATGAGCGCCCCGATCCGTTGCGTGCGGGGCCTTGATGCTCGTTCAGCCCGAAGCCCGCGCAGGCCGACGCGCCCTCACGCCCAGCTCACTCGCGCCGGTCATCGGCGCGGCTGTGCGAGCGCCGACGTAAAACGCGATGGCCGTCGCGAGGAACCGATTCAGGCTGGAGCCTTCGGCGCGCGCGAAGATGGCAGCCTGGCGATGCAGCGACGGCAGGATGCGCAGCATGACCCGACCTGAGAACTGCTCGTCGATCGGCTCTGGGATGCTATGGCCCTGCTCGAGCTCAGACCGCACCCAGGTCGCGATCGCCTCGTCGAGGTCGCGCATCGCCTCGTCGGCGGTGGAACCGGACGCATAGCAGCCCGGGAACTCGAGGACCTCCGCTGAATACCCGCCGTCGTTCTCGCACACGAGGATGCGGTTGTACGGCGCGGCCTGCGCCGCGCGCACGATGGAGCGGAGCGAGTTAGGCATCGTCGTCGTCCTGATCGAATTCGAGATCGCGAATGATGTCGAGCGCCACGCGCCGCGCCAGGTGTTCCGGGATCACCAGCGTTCGCCGCGCCGGCTTCTGGTACTGCGCGTGGCTGCTGGTGCCGCCGCGCCGCACCCAGCCTCGTTCCTCAGCGGCGCCTCGCAGCTCCCTCGCGACTACGTTTGCGGGACGCCACCGGAGCGCCGCAAGATCGGCGCGCACAGTGCCACTATAGGCACTGCTGTGACGATGTCAATAGTGACACTGCGGTCCTCACCCCACCGCGGCCTCCACCGAGTAGATCGGCGGGAGGTGGTCGCGCAGCAGGCGCCAGGAATCGCCGCCGTTGAGGCTCGCGAAGAGCTAGCCGGTGCTGGTGCCGACGTAGAGCGCGGGCTCGGCGCAGGTGTCGGCGGCGGTGGCCTGACGGTAGACGTGCAGATACGCGCCGTCGGCGGGCAGGCCGCGGTCGCAGCGCTCCCACTGCGCGCCGCGGTCGCGCGAGCGCCAGACGGCGAAGCGGCCCTCGGGGGTGGTGTGATGCTCGGCGGCGGACTCGGGCACGACGTAGACCATGCCCGCCTCGCGCGGGTGCACGATGATCGGGAGGCCGAAGCGCGCGGGCAGCCCCTCGGAGATATCGATCCAGCTCGCGCCGGCGTCGTCGGAGCGGTACACGCCGCAATGGTTCTGCTGGTGCAGCACGTCGGCGTCGTGCGGGTCGCGTTCGAGGTGATGCACGCACTGGCCCGCTTCGGGGTACGGCTCGGTCGCGAAGTCGGCGAGCACGCCGGCGTTGTGCAACTCCCAGCTGGCGCCGTCGTCGCGCGTCTCGAACGTGCCGGCGGCGGAGATACCGACGTGCAGCCGCGCGGTGTCCGTGGGGTGGGGCGCGATGCTGTGCACCATGAGGCCGCCGAAGCCGGGGTTCCACTGCGCGCGCGTGCGGTGCGCGGCCAGCGGCTCCAGCTCGCTCCAGGTGAGCCCGCCGTCCTGCGACCAGAAGAGCGCCGCGGGGTCGACGCCGGCGTACAGCTCGCCGTAGCGCGCGCCGGGCGCGACGACCCACGCGCGCTCCACCGTGCAGGTGCCGCCCTCGGCGAAGCGCAGCCCCTGCATCGGCTGGCCCTAGCTCTGGCCGAAGTCCCGGTTGTAGGCGAGGCCAAGTCCGAACCAGCCGTTGTTCACGCACGCCCATAGCGAGGGCGTGCCGCGCGTGTCGAGCATCAGGTGGTGCACGTCGACGCCCGCGAAGAACGGCCCGCCGAGGGTCCACGCCGCGCGCACGGCGTCGCTGGTCAGCAGGAATCCGCCCTTGTGCGGCCCCAGCATCAGCCGCACCGTCTCGGCCATCGCGCGCCCTCCCCCGCTGTTCGCTGAAGCGCGGCAGCCAGTATCGCGCGAGGCGCGGGCGCGCGGGCTGCCTCGGCGGCCGCCTGGAGGCACGCGCGTGGCGCGCGTCCCGGCGGTGTGTCAGCGGCGCACGACGCGGGTGCCGGCGAGCCGGTCGTGCCAAGTCCGGCGCTCGTTATCCCAGAGCGACGAGAGGTAGCCGAGCCCGAGCGCGAGG
>VGPB01000111.1 GCA_016875695.1 Chloroflexota bacterium
CGAGTTCACGGCCGCCGCCTACAACCTCGCGCGCATGGCGAAGCTGGAGGTCGCCGCCTAGCCTCCGTGCGTCCGCGACCGTGCCGCAGAACCCCAACAACGCAACGTCACGACAGCGATGGGTGGCGCGGCCCCTCGCCTCCGTGCTCTACCATGTGCCTGCGCTCCTTCAGCAGCTTGGTAATCGCATCGCGGCGTGCGTCGACGCGACGATGTCCGGCTCCTTGTTCGCGGCGTGGAGGACCGGCACCTCCGGCCCGCTCCCTGAAGGCGGGGTGGCAACGCGGGCGCTGTTGCTGGCCCGTGCGGCGCACCCGTACGCTGGACGCCGCGTGACGACTCCCCAGCCCGCGCCGTGGTCCGACGCCGACATCCAGCGGCTGCTGGCGCCGGTCGCGCGCGCGCTACCGCAGCCGACGTCGCTCTCGCCGCTGCCCTTCGACCTCAACGCGGGGGTGCCGGATGCGGCGAGCCTGCCCGCACAGGCGCTCGCCGAGGCGGCGACGCGGGCGCTCGCCGCGGACCCGGCGGGCGCGCTCACCTACGGTGGCGCGCTCGGCTTCGAGCCGGTGCGCGCGTGGATCGCGGAGCGCCAGGCCGAGAACACCGGGCTCGCGGTGACGGCCGCGAACGTGATGCTCACCTCGGGCAGCGCGCAGGCGATCGACAACATCGCAGCGACATTCCTCGCGGCGGGCGACATCGTGGTCATGGGCGCGCCGACGTATCCCGGCGCGATCCGCGCGTTCCGCGCGCGCGGGGCGCACATCGTGGACGTGCCGCAGGACGTGGACGGGCTGGAGATGGTGGGGCTGGCGAGCGCGCTGGAGCACCAGCGCGCGATTGGTGCGCCGGCGAAGCTCATCTACGTGATCGCGAACTACGACAACCCGAGCGGGGCGACGCTGCCGCTGCACCGGCGCCAAGAGCTGGCGTTGCTCGCCGCTCGCTACCGCGCGCTGGTCGTCGAGGACGACGCGTACACGGGCATCGACCTCAACGGGCCGCCGCCGACGTCGCTCTTCCAGATCGCGGGGGGGCAGGGGATCATCCGCGTCGGGACGTTCTCGAAGACGATCGCGACGGGGCTGCGCGTCGGGTGGGTGGTGGCGGACGCGGCGATCGTGCGCGCGCTCGCGTTCATGCGCTTCGACAACGGCTCATCGTCGCTGGTGCAGCGGACGGTGCTCGAGTACCTGCGCAGCGGAGCGTACGAGCCGCACGTCGAGCAGCTGCGCGCGATCTACCGCGAGCGGCGCGACGTGGCGAGCGCGGCGGTGCGCGCGCACTGCGGGGAGCTCGTGCGCTTCGAGGTGCCGGCCGGTGGGTTCTTCCTGTGGCTGCAGCTCGCGGCGGAGCTGGAGGCGGAGCAGGTCGTGCGCGCGGCGCAAGAGCGGGGCGTCGCCGTGACGCCGGGGCGCGGGTACTTCGCGAACGGGGGCGGCGCGCGGCAGATCCGGCTCGTGTATTCGGCGCTGCCGCCGGAGCAGCTGCGTACGGCGATCGCGCTGTTCGGGGAGGCTGTGGCGAGCGTGGCGGGGCGCGCCTCGCATGCGGCGGCGCCGCCGCGCTGAGCTCCGGGAACTGCGGCCACGAGCGCGGCGTCTCACCTCCAGCAGCCCTCACCCCCGGCCCCTCTCCCCCAGGGGACGAGGGAAGCAGGAGGCGTCGCCTCGAGGGAGGGCGCGATGCGCCACATCGCCCTAGCTGCGCTCGTTTCGCTGCTGGTGCTCGGCGCGGCGGGGCCGCGCGAGGCGGGGCGCAGACGCCGACGCCGACCTCGACGGCGCTTGTGGCGCCTCTCACGGGCACGATCATCAGCGGCAGCGTGCCGGCGGACGGCGGGTTCGGGCTGGTAGTGTTTGGCGGGGGGACGTACCAGCAGCTCGTCGTGGCGTCGCGCTGCGACGTCTCGCAGGTGGTCTTCTGGATCACGCGCGAGGGGCAGTTCCTGATCTTCGTGCCGGGATCGGCCGTCGGGGCGGTGAACGCGCCGTTCGTGGCGGCGCTGCCGAACGACTTCATCCCGTACGGCACGCCGCTGCTGGGCCGCTGCCAGCCGCGGCCCGGCGGGGGCCGCGTGCAGGGGGCGGTCACGCTCGGGCCGCTGTGCCCGGTAGTCACGCCGCTGCTCCCGTGCCCGGACCGGCCGTACCAGGCGACGCTGATGTTCCTCGACGGTAACAGGCGCGAGGTGGCGGGCACGGTGTCCGGCAGCGACGGCCGCTATCGCATCGCGCTGCCCGCCGGTGCGTACACGCTCGTGCCGCTGAGCCCGCCGGGCGCGGTCCTGCCGCGCGCGGGCTCGGTCAACGTGCTCGTGCCGCCTGACCGCTACACCACGGTGGACATCACGTACGACACGGGCAATCCGCACGGCGCAGTGAGGGTCCTGCCGGGGCAGGGCGCGCGAGCGAGCGCGCTCAGGCGAGCGCGCTCGCGTCGTTGCGCAGCGCACGCAGCTCGCGCTCGGTGAGGGTGACCACGGCGACGACGGCCGCCATGAGCGCCGCACCGGAGAGGAGCGCGACGCGCACGCTCGAGAGCTCGGCGACCTCGCCGCCGAGCAGGCCGCCGAGCATAGCCATCGAGAACGTGATGCTGTGGATGCCCATCACCCGCCCGCGCACCGCGTCGGGGACGCGGAGCTGGAGCGCAGTCATCGAGACGATGAGGAAGACGGCGTTGCAGATCGAAGCGAGCAGGAGCAGCACAAGCGCGAGCTCGTAGCGCGGGGCGAGCGCGAAAGCGCAGATCAGGAGCTCGGCGGCGAAGAGCGCGCCGAGCAGCAGCCGGCCCTGGTGCCGGAAGCGCTGCAGGCGCAACGTGATGGCAGTGCCGGTGACCGCGCCGACGCCGATCATCGTGAGCAGCGTGCCGAAGCCGCTCGCACCGCGGTCGAACGCCTTGGCGACGAGCGGCATCAGCTGGAAGTACTGCAGCCCGAAGAACATGTGCGAGTACGACAGCAGGATGAGCAGCGTGAACAAGCGGTGCGCGGCGATGAAGCGCACGCCGCCGACGAGGTCGGCGAGCACGTCGCGGCCGCGCTCGGGGCGTGTCTCGGCGACGCGCAGCGTGAGCAGCACGGGCAGCATGAGCGCGAAGCCGACCGCGCCGAGCGCGAACACGACCTGCGTCCCCGCGAGCGAGACGAGCAGCCCGCCGACCATCGGCGCGACGATACGCGTGCCCTGCCACATGATGGCGTTAAGCGCGACGGCGCTCTGGATGAAGCGCCGCTCGATAAGGTCCGGGAAAAACGCGTTCCGCGCCGGGCTGTCGATGCCAAAGATCACGCCCATCAGCGCCGCGACGACGATCACGTGCCAGATCTCCACCGTGTTCGTTACGTCAAGTATCGTCAGCGCGAGCAGCAGGGCGGCCGAGCATAACGAGGTAACCGCCATGACCACGCGGCGGTTCACCCGGTCTGCGAGGACGCCGCCCAACAGGTTCACCAGGATCGTGGGCGCTGCGGTGGCGGCGCCAAGGGTGCCGAGCACCCGCGGCGAACCCCCCAACTCGTCGACGATGAGCCAGCCCTCCCCGAGCGCGGCGAGCTGGATCGCGGCGACAGTGGCGAGCGAGCCGAGCCAGTAGCGACGGTAGCGGGGCACGGTGAGCGCGCCCAAGGCCCCCGCCGGCTCGAGGTCCGGCGGGGCGGCGACGGGCGTCGCGGGCGACGCGCCGGCCGGCGGACGCTCGAGCTCAGGGCCAGCGAGCGGGGACTCCGAGGCGCGTGGCTGCATCGAGGCAGGATACACCGTGCCCTCGCGCGTCACGGCGCAGGCGTCGAGGTCGCCGCGCGCGGACATCAGGGGGAACCTCGCCCGCGCCGGCTGTAAGGACCGCCGGTTACCCGCTTCTGATCCACCAGTAAGCGTGCAGAGCAGTCACGAAGAGAGCAGGGATGGCCGTGGGGGCGCGGGCACGAGGCCTGCGGTGCTGCATCCGCGTGAGCGGCTGGTGGAGGAGATTCGCGACGGGGTCATGCAGGACTTGGTCGCGGTCGACATCCTGGTCGACTTGCTGCGCGCGCGGCTCGCCCTCGAGCAGGTCGACGTCGACGCGGTCGTTCACGACGTGCTGGTCGATATCTCAGTGACGCTGTACGACGACGTCGAGGACCTGCGCGCTGCTGCAGGAGCTGGACGCGGCGTAGCGATACGCCGCGGCGAAGCGGTCTGAGCCGCCGACGGAACCCGCCACTGTCGGCGGCATTCCTTTTCTTCACCGGCTAGGCACGGGGAGAATGACGACGGCCCTTCGGGTCGGAGGACCCGCCCACCCACCCTCCTGTTGGGGCTTCGCCCCGAAACCCGTACCGGAACTCGGAAGGGGCTGCTCCCCGCCGGGCAATCGCTCAGGTCAGACACTGCCGACCGGCAGCACGAGTGCGTGCCAAAGGCAAAGCCCTCCGCGCGGCAGGAGCTACGGGTGGCTCAGCTGAGCCAGGACGGAGCCACCGTGCCTGCGCGATGATACGCAGGCGCTGCCTTGCAACTCGAGAGGCGCGTCGCGCGCGACGCGCAAGCGAAGCCGGCGGAACTAGCGCGGGGCGGTCAGGGCGCGGGGCGACTCTCCGTCGCCGAGGCCTTCGGAGAGGCAGCGGCCGGCGTACATCTGCGCCAGGCACGCCGTTCAGTCAGCGCAATCGTCGACGTGACGCTGGAGCATGATGCGAGCGGCGCGGCTGAACTCGCGATCGACAAACGCGGAGAGCTGCAGCGGGCCGACGTTGCAGGCCGGGACGGCTGCCTCGACACGGGAGAACTGGCGGCGGAAGTGCTCGCGGGCGCGGAAGACGCGCACCTCAGCAGCGTTTGCCGCGATCGACGCGCTGGCCGCGGGCGGCATCGGGCTGCTGCTGGTGATCATCGCGCGGGGCGGCTTCGGGATAAGCGACGTAAAGCTGCTGGCGTACACGGGCGCGGCGGTGTCGCTCGCGGGCGGCGCGCTGGCGTTGGCGGTCGTCGTCGAGCGCGGGATGCATCGCGGGATGACGATGCCGTTCGAACCGGTGATCGCCGCGGGCTGCGCCTGGGCGCTACTCGTCGGTTGAGCGGCGCTGCGCACGCGCAGTGGGCTGCGGCGACACGTCCACGTCCGCACGCAGCAGGTCGCGCGGGCGCAGTTGCAGCGTCCACATCGCGAGCGCGCCGCTGAGGCCGATCCACGCGACCAGCAGCACGTGGGAGCCGAGTGCATAGCTCGACGCGACGGCGCGATCGACGCCGATCAGTGAGAGCGTCTCGGTGACGGCGACCTCGTAGGGTCCGATGCCCCAGGGCGTGATGGGCACGGCGACGATGAGGTTGACGGCGACGGTCACGAACAGCGCCTCGGCGAGCGAGAGGTGCACGTCGAAGGCCTGCGCCATCATCCAGTACATCACCACCTCGACGAGCCAGGCGGCGACGGAGAGGCCGACCGCGACGGCAAGGTCGCGACGCATGGCCAGGACGGCCATGCCGTCCAACGCCTCGTTGACCACGCGCGCGACCCGGTCGCCGTAGCCGCTGGGCAGGCGGAGCAGCCGGCGCACGCGCTCGATATCTCAGCGCCAGCCGGTGCGCGCCGCCCCCGCGCTGGCGGCGAACAGCACGAGCACGCCGGCCGCGACGGCGAAGAGCGGCAGCTGGACCTGGCGCGACAGGTCCAGAAACAGCAGGCCGACGGCGAGCAGCAGCACGAACGCGACACGGTCCAGGAGCGACTCGACGAGCAGCACCGTCGCAGCGAGCTCGGCGCGGGGCAGCCCGAAGCGCCGACTCGGCAGCTCGATGCGGAGCAGGTCGCCGGCGCGGAAGGGACTGAGCGCGTTGACGAGGTTGGAGACGAGGAGCAGGCCAAACAGCGGCCGCCAGGCGAACCAGCGGCGGCGCAGCATATGGCGCCAGCGCTGCGCGTGGAGCGCTTTCGACGCGGTGAAGAGCAACAGACCAGGCAACGCCCACCACAGTTCAACGCGTGGCAGGCCGCGGAACGCGGAGCCGAGGTCGACACGCCAGACGAGCACGCCGAACGCGATCGCGCCGAAGAGCAGTTGCAGCGCGGCCGTGCCCGGCCGAATCCCGAGGCCGCGCATCGCCATCCTCCGCTACCCAGCATAACGCGGCGCCCGTACGGGCTCCGCGGGGCGAGCGGGCGCGGGCAAAGCCGCGCTAGCGTGCGCGCGCGCTGGCCAGCGCGTGCAGGTGCGGCATGAGCGCCGCGACCGTGGCCGAGGCGTAACCCGGCGTCGCGGCTGGCGCGGATTCGCCGACGACCAGCACCTCGACATCCGGCGCGAGCGCGCGGAGCTCGGCGGCGGCGGTGATGCAGGCCTCGGCGCCCAGGGCGGCGTCGAGGACGACCGCGTCGAGCGTGGCGGCGGCGCGGCGCGCGACGGCGAGCGCGCGCTCCGGTGCGATGGTGGCGATCGTGGCGTGCCCCGCGTTGCGCAGCGAGCGCGAGACGGCCTCGACGGCGCGCGGGTCGGGGGTGCACACCACGACGAGCATGACCCGCCCAGCGTGCGCGATTGGCG
>VGPB01000112.1 GCA_016875695.1 Chloroflexota bacterium
CGCTCGCCGGACGGGCTAACGTTTACCTTCAAGCTCGATCCGCGCGCGAAGTGGCAGAACCTGCCGCCGCTCAATGGACGCCCATTCGTCGCCGAGGACGCGAAGTTCGCGATGGAGCGCTACGCGACCACAGGCGTGCACAAGCAGTACTACGCTAACGTTGCCGGCTACGAGGTGGTGGACGCGCAGACGCTGAAGATCAAGATGTCGCGGGCGACGGCGGACTTCCTGAACCCGCTGGGCAGCAACAAGCAGACGATCTTCCCGCGCGAGCTCGTGGACGACGGCACGATCAGCAAGCGCGGCATTGGCACAGGGCCGATGATCCTCAAGGACATGGTCCCGAGCTCGAAGGTCACCTTCGAGAAGAACCGGGCTTACTGGGAACGCGACGTGCTGCTCGACGGGTTCGAGTTCCGGATCATGCTCGACAGCGCGGCACGCATGGCGGCGTTCCGCGCGGGCCAGGTGGAATATGCGTACGGGCTCGTGGGGTCGTTCTCTGAGCTGGCGACGCTGAAGCGGACTAATCCGGAGACCCAGGTCAATCTGCTGCCGGTGGTGGTGGTCGGGGCGTTGGCGCTGAACAACAGCCTGCCGAAGTACCAGGACGTGCGCGTGCGCCGTGCGATGTCGCTCGCGCTCGACCGCGACCTGACGCTCCAGCTCCTGTACGAGGGCTTCGGGAAGAAGCTGAACGCGATCCCGTGGCCGTTCCTCTTCGACAAGGAGCCGACGGCGGAGTCCGGTGTGTTCGGGAAATGGACGCGTCACGACGTGGCGGAGGCGAAGGCGCTGCTCGCCGCCGCGGGCGCGGACAAGCTGACCGTCAACAATATCTTCTACAACTACAGCATCATCAACGAGAAGCAGCACGAGATCCTCGCACCGCAGTTCCGCGAGGCTGGCATCACACTCACCGGAGGGCGCGTCGACTACACCGAGTTCAACTCGCAGTGGGTCGGCGGCAAGCTGCCGGACTTCTCGACGTCCGGCTGGCTGACCAGCGGCTATGACCCGGACAACTGGTTCTACGGCCAGGTCCATTCCAAGTCGCCGGGCAACCGCTCGCAGTTCAAGGACGCCGAGATTGACGCGTGGGCCGACGCGCAACAGGTGGAGCTGAACCCGCAGAAGCGCAAGGAGTTGTGGCGGAAGATCTGGGACAAGGACCTGGACCAGGCGTACCGCCCGCCCTGGGCGGCCGGATTCACGATCGAGGCGTACCAGCCCTGGGTACGTGGGTTGCGTTGGTCCGGCACTTCGCCCGGGGACAACGGCTCCTACTACAACTGGGGCGACCAGGTGCACACCGCCTGGCTCGACAAGTAGCGAACATTGCGAGCGGCCCGGCAGCGCGGGCGAGCGCCCGCGCTGCCGGGCCGCTACGCGCTCGGGCGCGCGAGCTCGTCGCGCAGCCATGCCGCCAGCCCCGCGATGAACGCCTCGCGACGTGGGCGTTGCGCGCCGGCGTAGTCGGCGAGCATTCGCTCCTTGAGCGCGTCGACCGCGTCGACGTCGCTCGGGTCGGGAACGTGGTGTAGCTCGTCCGGGTCGCACGCGACGCGCATGCCGCGACCGTCCTCGTAGCGCTTGTTCACCGGCAGGCCGAGGCGTGCGGCCGCCAGCGGCCACGTCGCATCGACGGTGGTCCACCGGCTGTTGTGCTCGAGGCGCAGGAACGTGTGCACGTCCGGCACCGGGCCGGCGTTGAGGATCGCGGCGAGCGCCGGCGGCGCCCACGGCGCGCGCTCACGCGTGAACTCGTGCGCCGCGTGGATGAGCACCGAGCGCAGCCCGTACTCGGCGTACAGAGCGTGTAGCAGCACGTGCTTGCCCGTGCACGTGGCGCGCCACTCGGCAATCGTGGTGGCGGGCCGGCGGTCGCTCGCGCGCTCGTACGGCAGATCGCGCACGACCGCGAAGATGGCGGGCACCGTCAGCTGCGCGTCGTCCGGGAGGTCGCCGCGCACGACGGCCGCGGCGCGGAAGTCGGCGAGCAGGCCCACGCGGCGAGCTCCGCGGCGCTCAACCGCAGCGCGTGTAGCCGCACGACGCGCAGGTCAGGCAGCCTTCGAGGTAGGCCAGCTGCAGCCCGCAGTCGGGGCAGGTCACGCCGGACGGGAGCGCCTGCTCCGCGCGTGGCGCGCCGTCCAGGAAGTGCTGGCGCAGCCAGCGGAAGATGTAGTCCAGCACGCTCGTCGCGAACGGGATCTCGGGGTTCGCGGTCGGGCCGTACGGTTCGAAGCGCGTCTGCTCGAGCTTGCGCGCGAGCTGCTCCAGGCTGACGCCGTACTGCAGCGCGATCGACGTGAGCAGCGCGACCGCGTCCGTGAGGCCGGAGACGGTGGAGCCCTCCTTTGCCATCTTGATGAAGACCTCGCCGGGTGAGCCGTCCTGGAACATACCAACGGTGACATAGCCTTCCTGCTCGCCCACGCGGAACTTGTGCGTGACCGCCGGACGCTCGTTCGGCAGGTGCTGGCGGCGCAGCGCGCCGGGCCCTGCGGCGGCAAGCTCGGCGGGGCGGTCGTGCTGGAGCACCTGCGCCGCGCGCGAGCCGTCGCGATAGACCGTCACGCCCTTGCAGCGCAGCTCATGTGCGCGCACGTAGATCGCGCGCACGTCCTCCACGCTCGCATCGTGCGGCAGGTTGACGGTCTTCGACACCGCGAGGTCGGTGTGCGCCTGGAAGGCGGCCTGCATGCGCACGTGCCACTCCCAGCTCACGTCGTGCGCGGTGACGAAGCGGCGGCGCACCGCCGGCGGCACCTCCGGCCGGTCCGCGAGGCGCGCGCCGTGCGCGACTGCGTCGACGAGCTCGGGGCCGGCGAAGCCGCCCGCGCGCGCCGCCTCCTCGAACGCCGTCGAGACCTCCGGCAGCAGCGTCCCGTCGCCCATCCGCCGCATGTGGGCGAGCGAGAACAGCGGCTCGATGCCCGACGACGCGCTCGCGATGATCGCGATCGTCCCCGTCGGCGCGATGCACGTGCGTGTCGCGTTGCGATAGCGCGGCCCGCCGGCGTAGATGGAGCGTTCCCAGTTGGGGAACGCGCCCTTCTCGTTGCCCAGCGCCAGCGACGCGGCGTCGGCGGCGTCGCGCACGGTGCGGCCGAGCTTGTCGGCGAGCGCGAGCGCGGCCTCCGAGTCGTACGGGATGCCCGCAGCGATCAGCAGGTCCGCGAAGCCCATGAGCCCGAGCCCGAGCTTGCGATTGCCGCGCACGGCCTCCGCGATCTCGTCCATCGGGAACTGGTTCGTCTCGATCACGTCGTCGAGGAAGCGCACGCCGATCGCGACGTGCTCGCGCAGCGCTGTCCAGTCCAGGTCGCCGTGCTCGGGCTGCCAGAAGCGCGCGACGTGGATCGAGCCGAGCGTGCACGCCTCCCACGGGAGCAGCGGGACCTCGCCGCACGGGTTGGTCGCCTCGATCGCGCCGAGCGCGGGCGTGGGGTTGGCGCGGTTCATCGCGTCGAGGAAGAGTAGCCCGGGGTCGCCGGTGCGCCACGCCGCACGCGCAATCTCGTCGAGCAGCATGGCGGCCGGCAGCTCGTCGCGCGGCGCGCCGTTGCGCGGGTCGCGCAGCGTGACGTTGCCGCCCTGCGCGGCGGCGCGCATGAACTCGTCCGTGACGGCCACAGAAATGTTGAAGCGCTGCGCGGTGACGCCATCGTCCTTCGCATGGATGAACGCGCGCACGTCGGGATGGTCGACGCGCAGCACGCCCATGTTCGCGCCGTCGCGCTTGCCGCCCTGCGTGACCAGCCGCGAGACGTCGTCGTAGTGGCGCAGCACCGACACGGGGCCGCACGCGGCGCCGTGCGTGCTGGCGATCGGCTCGCCGATGCCGCGCAGACGCGAGAACGAGAAGCCCGTGCCGCCGCCGTACTTCTGCACGAGCGCCGCGGCCTGCGCCGTCGACATAATGGAATCGAGCGTGTCCTCCACGGGCAGCACGAAGCACGCGGCGAGCGTGCCGGCGCCCGTGCCGGCGTTCATCAGCGTCGGCGAGTTGGGCAGGAAGCGCAGCGCCGCCATCGTGTCGTAAAACCGCTGCGCCCAGCGCGCGCGCAGCTCGGGCGTCGGCTCGGCGGCGGCGATCGCCTCGGCCACGCGCGCGAACAGCTGCTCCGGCGTCTCGACGAGCGCGTGCGCGGCGTCGCGCAAAAGGTAGCGGCGCTCCAGCACCGTGCGCGCGTTGTCGCTCAGCGTGACCGGGTGCATGACGACGTGGATCGGGGCGGCCATGGCGGGCCCTCCGCGGGGGAGCCGCGCTATGAGAACATGCGTTCCATGGGAGCGCAAGCACGGCCGACCTCGATCGTAGCCGGTCGCGCGCGTGAGCGTCGGGTGCCCTGTCCGCGCGCGGCGGCGGCGCGGTCAGCGGCGCGCGGCGGCGGCCGACGGTGCGCTCTCGATCGGCGTGGGGACGCGCTCGCCGTCAAGGATGCGGCTCATGTCGTCCTCGAACAGGCGCGCCTGCTCGGCGGCGGGCAGCGGGCTGTAGTCCAGTCGCGCGATGCCCTGCAGCAGGTCGTCGATGGACGCGAACTGCCGGTACACGGAGGCGAAGCGGATGTACGCGATTGGGTCGAGCAGCTTGAGCTGCGCGATCGCCATCTCGCCGATGGCGCGGCTCGGCACCTCGTCGCGATCGGCGGCCATCAGGCGCCGCTCGATCTCGTCGACGATTGCCTCGACGGCACCCGCGGGCAGCGGGCGCTTGCGCGCGGCCACGCGCAGCCCGTGCAGCAGCTTCTCGCGCTGGAACTCCTCCCGGCGGCCGTCCTTCTTGATGACCATGACCAGCACCGACTGGTACTGCTCGTACGTGAAAAAGCGCTCGGCGCACTCCTGGCACTCGCGACGCCGGCGCACGCCGCCGGACGCGGAGCGAGAATCGACGACTTTGGTGGCGGCGTCGCCGCAGTGTGGGCACTTCATGTCGGTGCGTGGCGCTTTCCGTGCGGGGAGCGGTGAGAGTCGTTCCAAGGCCACGTGAGTGAAGCACCGGCCCCGGACAACCACAAGCGGACCCGTCCACACACCAGTGCACAGCGTCGCGGCAACTGTCCACTGCACGTCTGGGGGCGGTGTGGAGTGCGGTGGCTCCCTCGCGCCGCGGCGCGAGGGAGCCACCAGCCGGCCGCGTCAGCGCGCCGGGAACGTGCGCCGCAGGAACGTCGGTAGGTCCGTCTCGCTCAGCGAGTCGAAGCTCGCGTCGCCCTGGATCTCGGCCAGGCGGATCGGCTTCGGCTCGGCGGTGCCGTTGAGCACCGTGTGCATCGTGACGGTGCGCGAGGTGGTGAAGCCGGTGGCGAGGAGCGTGATGCGCACCTCGTCGTTGAGTGCCTCGTCGACCGTCGTGCCGAAGATGATCTCGGCCTCGGGGTCGACGACCTCCGCGATCACGCGCGCCGCCGCGCTGAGCTCGTGCAGGCCGAGGTTCGCAGGGCCGGAGACGTTGAACAGCACGCCCGTCGCGCCGGTGATGTCGACGTCCAGCAGCGGGCTCGCGATCGCGGCGCGCGCCGCGTCGAGCGCGCGGTGCTCGCCGCGCCCTGCCCCGATGGCCATCAGCGCTGGGCCCGCGTCCGACATGATCTTGCGCACGTCGGCGAAGTCGAGGTTCACGATGCCGGGCGTGGTGATCAGCTCGCTGATGCCCTGGATGCCCTGGCGCAGCACGTCGTCCGCCATGCGGAAGGCTTCCTGCATGGTGACCTTCTCGTCGCAGATCTGCAGCAGCCGGTCGTTGGGGATGACGATCAGCGTGTCGACTTTCTCTTGGAGGTCGCGCACGCCTTCCTCCGCCTGCTGGCGCCGCTTGGCGCCCTCGAAGGCGAAGGGCTTGGTGACGACGCCGATGGTCAGCGCGCCGAGCTCGCGCGCGACCTCGGCGACGATCGGGGCGGCGCCCGTGCCGGTGCCGCCGCCGAGGCAGGCGGTGACGAACACCATCTCCGCGCCCGCCAGCGCCTCGCCGATGGCCTCGCGCGACTCCTCGGCCGCGCGCTGGCCGCGCAGCGGGTCGGCGCCGGCGCCGAGACCCTTGGTCAGGCGGTCGCCGATGCGCACCTTGAGCTCGGCGCCGCAGCCCTGCAGTGCCTGCATGTCGGTGTTCAGCGCGACGTACTGCACGCCGGGCAGGCGCGCGGTGATCATGCGGTTGACTGCGTTGCAGCCGCCGCCGCCGACCCCCACGACCTTGATCGGCGGCAGCGTGTCGTGACTCCCCATTCTCGTGCCCTCCGTGTCTTCCGAGGCGGAGGCCCCCGCCCTCGTCCGTGCCCTGGTCTGTGCTGCTGCAGCTGCCACCGCGGGCTCCGCCCGCGCCGGCACATCGCGCCCCGCGGGCGCGCGTTGCGGTGGCCGCTCGGCGTGCTCGATGAGCGCCTCGAGGTCGTGGTGCGGGTTGATGGCGCCTTCGATGCGGTCGAACTCCGACGCCGAGTTCACGGGCGCCGGACCGGCGTAGAGGTCGAGCGCGGGCCCGCCGCCGGGCGCGCGAGCGGGC
>VGPB01000113.1 GCA_016875695.1 Chloroflexota bacterium
CCGTCGGACGCGCAGGGCTCATCGCCGAGCTCGCGGCACAGCTCGGCGCGTGGCAGCTCGACCCGCGCACGGCGTACCTGAGCGCCGACACCGCTCTCGACACCCCCTTCGCGCGCCGCCTCACCGTGCGCGCCTGTCTGCCGTTCGCCGAGCGCGCCCTCGCCGACGCGCTGCGCGCCGCCGGCGCGCGCCGCGTCGAAGTCACCCGCCGCGCCTCGCCCGTCGACACGAATGCGCTCGAACGCCGCCTCAACGCCGCGCTCGCACGCACCGACGGCCCGATCATCGTCGCCATGCTGACCCGCCTCCGCGGCGCGCACGTCGCGCTATTGTGCGAGCGGGACTAAGCTGCCGTGCGACCCATGCATCGGACTGCGCGTCGCGCCTGCGACTAACCCCGTCCGGGGAGCGCGATGGGCGAAGCCCCTCGCAAAGAGGGTGGGCGAGCGAGTCCCCCAGCCCGGAGGGCTGTCGTCCGATCTGGTAGCTAGGGCGCGGCAGCCCCCGCGGTAGCGCTCGACCCCAGCTCGAACGTCAAGCGCCGGCGCAGCGCATCGAGGCCCCACCCGTGCAGCGCCGAGACGAGCAGCGCGCCGCGCGCCGCCTCCGGGACCTGCACGTCCACGCGCGGGAGATCCGCCTCGGACGCCACGGGCGTGCCGTCCGGCAGCACGCAGCCGTCGCCCTTGTTGAGCACCGCAACGACGCGCCGCTCGGCGAGGCCGAGGCCCGCCAGCGTCGCGAGCACCGTCGCCACCTGCGCCGCGAGCGCCGGCGACGTCGCATCGACCACGTGCAGCAGCAGGTCGGCGGTCGCGAGCTCCTCCAGCGTCGCCCGGAACGCCGAGATCAGCTGAGCCGGCAGCTTCTGGATGAAGCCCACGGTGTCCGTGAGCAGGAACGCCTCGCCGCCCGGCAGCACCACGCGCCGCGTCAGCGGGTCGAGCGTCGCGAACAGCTCGTCCGCGGCGTACGCCTCGGCGCCTGCGAGCGCGCGTAGCAGGGACGATTTGCCCGCGTTCGTGTAGCCGACGAGCGCGACGACCGGGATACCCTGCTGCGTGCGGCGGCGCCTGTGCAGCGCGCGCTGGCGGCGCACCTGTTCGATGTCGCGCTTCAGCCGCGCAATGCGCTGCCCGATCAGCCGGCGGTCCGTCTCCAGCTGCGTCTCGCCGGGGCCGCGCGACCCGATCGCCCCCTCCATCCGCTCGAGGTGCTGCCACTGCCCGCGCAGCCGCGGCAGCAGGTACTCATGCTGCGCGAGCTCCACCTGCAGCGCCGCCTCGCGCGTGCGCGCGCGGCTCGCAAAGATGTCGAGGATCAGCGCGCTGCGGTCGAGCACCTTCACGTCCAGCGCGCTCTCCAGCCGCAGCTGCTGCGCCGGCGCCAGCTGCTCATCGAACAGCACGACCGAGTAGCCGGTCTCAGCGCGTGCGGCCTGGATCTCGCGCAGCTTGCCGGACCCGACGAACGTCGCGGGGTCCGGGTGCGCGCGCCGCTGCAGCGCCTGCCCGACGACCGACGCGCCTGCCGTCTCTGCGAGCCGCCCGAGCTCGCGCAGCGACTCGGCTGCCGCCATCTGCGGCGCTCCGGCCACGCCGTCCCCGTGCTGCGCCGCGGTTCGATGCTCGAGCCCCACAAGGTACGCGCGCTCGCGCTCGGGCTCCGTGGAGTGCGCGCCATACGCACGCGGGCGCCGCGCGCTGCCGCTGGTCGCCGGCACGACCGTGTTTGCCAGCTTGGCGTGGGAGCGTCGACGCGGTATACGAGCCTCCTCGGCACCGGCGCTGCGTTGGCGCGCGCCGCGATCGCCGTGCCGCCATCGTAGCGTACGGCACCCTCCGGGAACGGCCGCACGCAAACCGCGCGCGCGCATGCGACGTACCCACGAGATGCGTCGCCGCCCTCCGGCGCATCGGGAAGCCCGGCGCCCGGGGGAACGGAGCGTGCCTGTGCGTATCGGATGGCTCGGCGTGCTGCTCGCGCTGGCCGCGCTCGCCAGCGCGTGCGACGGCGACGACGGGGACGCGCCGGCCAGAGACGGCGCGGCGGCAACAGCTGTGGCCACGACGCAGGCCTCGACCGCGACCGCGAGCGCGGCCGCGCCGACGCCCGGCGGCCCGGCCGCGCCCCCCGCGGGCACCTCGACGTGGCGCGTGACTTACGGACCCAGCGGCCCGCCCTGCGCACTCGCCGCGCTGCCCACGCAGAGCTTCACGATCACGCCGCAGCCCGACGGTTCGCTACGCCTCGCCCCCCGCAGGGCGCGCTGCAGATCGCGCCGACCACCGTGCGCGGCTCGGGCAGCGGCCCCTTCCGCTACGAAGGCGAGGGCCTGGCGCTCAAGCTCACCTTCGCGAGCAGCATCCTCGCGGAGGGCGAGCTCACCACGACCATCGAGCGCGAGACCGACACCTGCATCTCGCACCACTCCGCGCGCCTCGAGCGCACGTCGTCATAGCGGGAAGCCTCGCCCCGTCCGGCGGCACTTCCTCGGGGCGGGGAGCGCGAGGGGCGAAGCCACTCGCGCAAGGGCGGTCGGGCGGGGCCCCCCGGCCCGGAGGGCCGTCACCTACAGCGCGCGCTCGCCGCGCGCGAACGCGGCAAGGCGGCGCAGCCCCTCCTCCACGCGCGCGTCCGCAAGCGTAAGCGACAGGCGGATGTATCCCTCGCCCGCCTCCCCGTACGACACGCCCGGCGTGACGACCACGCCCGTCGCCTCCACCAGCTGCTGCGCGTACGCCGCCGACGAGCGCTGACCCTCGGGTAGCCGCGCCCACACGTACAGCGACGCACGCGGCGGCTCCACGCGCAGCCCCAGCGCGCGCAGCACCTCGACGACGCGGTCGCGGCGCCGCACGTAAGTCGCGTTGTGCTCCGCGATCGCCTCGGTCGACCCGTCGAGCGCGGTGATGGCCATCTGCTGCACCGCCTGCGGCACCCCCGAGTCGAGGTTCGACTTCACGCGGCGCAGCGCGTCGACGAGCGTCGCGTTGCCCACGGCCATGCCGACGCGCCAGCCCGTCATGTTGAACGCCTTCGACAGCGAGTTGAACTCGATCGCCACGTCCCGCGCGCCCTCGACCTCGAGGATCGACGGCGCGACGTAGCCGTCGTACGTCACCTCCGAGTACGCGAGGTCGTGCGCGATCACCACGTCGTGCGCACGCGCCCAGCGCACCGCGCGCTCGAAGAACGCCAGGTCGGCGACCGCGCCCGTCGGATTGTTCGGGTAGTTGAGCCAGATCAGCTTCGCGCGCCGCGCCACCTCCGCCGGGACGTCGTCGAGGCGCGGCAGCCAGCCGTCCTCCTCGCGCAGCGGCACCTTGACCGACTCGCCGCCGCAGAACAGCGTCCCGATCTCGTATACCGGGTAGCCCGGGTCCGTGATCAGCACCACGTCGCCGGGGTCGACCAGTACGAGCGGGAAGTGCCCAATGCCCTCCTTCGAGCCGACCAGCGACACGATCTCGCGCACAGAGTCGAGCGCCACGCCGTGGCGCCGCGCGTACCAGCGCGCCACCGCTGCGCGAAACTCCGGCAGGCCCTCGGTCTCCGGATAGCGGTGGTTCGCGGGCTCGTCGGCCGCCTGCTTCAGGCTGTCGAGGATGTACCCCGGCGTCGGCAGGTCCGGGTCGCCAATGCCGAACGAGATGACGTCGACGCCCCGCGCGCGCTGTTCCGCGATCAGCTCCGAGATGCGCGCGAACAGGTACGGCGGCAGCGCCTCGACGCGCTTCGCGAGCTGCACGCCCTTAGCCGAGCGCGCTAACGCGGCGCGGCGGCCCGACGATTTGGATGCCGTACCGTTCGGCGACCAGTCCGATCACGTCGGGGCCCGGCATCGCGAGCGCCGCCGACGGCACGTCGCTCGACGCGCGCTCGCCCAGCTCCGCCGCGAAGCGCTCAAACCCCGCCGGCGAGGCGAACACCAGCACCCGCGTCGGTTCGCGACCCACCGTGAACGTATGCGGGATGCTCGTCGGTGCAAACACGAACGAGCCCGCCGTGGCCTCGATCGCCTGCACGTCGACGTAGAAGGTCATCGCTCCGTCGAGCAGGTACCACGCCTCGTCCTCGCGGTGATGCACGTGCAACGGCGGCTCGCTGGTGCGGAAGGCGAGCGTCTGGACGAGCGCGAACCGCCCCGCGCTCTCGCCGTCGCCCACCTTCGTGATGAAACGGCCGCCCAGCGACCACACGGACGCGCCCTCCCCCGAGCGCAGGTGGTATGGCCGTCGCTCCGCCGTCATCACCCGTCGCCCCGCGTCGAAGCTAGCGCCATTCGCCGAAGCGCACCTTCATGCCCTGCACCTGGCGATTGCGCAGGCGCTCCTCGATCGCGGCCTCGTCCAGCGTGCGGCGGAACTCGACCGCCGAGCGCCCCGGCCGGAAGCCCGCCGCGATCGCCGTCTCGGCCGAGCGCTGGACGTCCGGCCGCGCGCGCACGATCGCGCGGCGCGCGCCCGTCGCCGCCAGCTGGTACGCCGCCGCCTCCAGCAGCAGCCGCCCGTAGCCGTTGCCGCGCGCCTCCTCAGCGACGCCGAGCGACTGCACAAGGCCGGCCGTCCCCTGAGGGGTCTCGTTGATCGCGTAGCCGACGATCGCGCCCCCGGCCTCCAGCACGCCGGCCCAGCCCGCGGCGTTGAGGCGCGCGCGCGTCGCGCGTGCGCCGTCCCCCACGCCGCCGTACGCCTCCGCCTCGATCGCCACGATGCGCTCGATGTCCGCCTCGGCCGCCGTGGCGCGACGCAGCCGCACGCCCGCCGGCAGCTCCGGCGGCGCCGCATCGCCCAGGTCCCGGTGCTCGCACTCCAGCCACTCGCCGAACGGCTCGAATCCCGCCTCGTCCAGCATCGGGTCGATCCACTCGCGCACCGGGAAGCCGATCAGGTCGAAGCGCACGTAGTCCACCACGCCGAACGACGCGAGCAGCGGCTGCAGCGCCGCCCACATCGGGTTGAACGCCACCTTCATCAGCTCGCGGTCCGTGAACGAGAAGCGCAGCTGTAGCTGGCCGTCGAGGCGCACGAGTGCCATCTCGCCGCCGTCGGTCTCGACCGCCTCGGTCTCGTCGGCGTCCAGCAACACCTCCCAGTCGCGGTCGCGCACCGGCACGTTGCGCACGAACTCGCGCCGCTCGATACGACGCGCGCCGGCTGGTCGCTGCACCGCGGTGTCGTCCGTGGTCATGCGCCCCACTCCCGTGAGGTAGAGTCCTCCCAAGTCGAGGCGAACACGCGCGCCGCCGGCCCGATGAGGTGCACCTCCCGCGCGCCGTCCCACTCGATGCGCAACGTGCCGCCCGGCAGTTGCACGTCGACCGCGTCGTCGACGAGCCTGTGCAGGCGCGCCGCGACGACCGTCGCACACGCCCCGGTCCCGCACGCCAGCGTCTCGCCCACCCCGCGCTCCCACACGCGCAATGCGATCCGCCCGCGGTCGTGCACGCGCACAACCTCGAAGTTCGTGCGGTTCGCGAACAGCGGATCGTGCTCAACGAGCGGACCCACCGTCGCGAGCGGGAACGCGTCGAGGTCCGCGCCGTCATCAAGCAGGTGCACCGCGTGCGGGTTGCCCATCGACACCAGCGTCAGCGCCAGCGCGTGCCCGCCCACCTCGAGCGGCAAGTCCAGCACCGGTGCCACAGCCTCGATCCGCGCGCCCACGTCGTGCGGCGCGAGCCGCGGCGCGCCCATCGCGACGCGCACCGCGCCTCCGCTGTCGCGCTGCGCCTGCGCCGTGAGCACGCCGGCCCCGGTCTCGACGCGCAGCGCGCCGTCCCCGGGCGCGGCCAGGCCGCGCTCCAGCGCGAAGCGCGTGAAGCAACGGATGCCGTTGCCGCACATCTCGGCCTCGGAGCCGTCGGCGTTGAAGATGCGCATGCGCAGATCGGCGCGGGTCGACGGCAGTACGAGGATCAGCCCGTCCGCGCCCACCCCGAAGTGGCGGTCGCACACCGCCCGGGCAAGCGCGGGCAGCGCGCCGTCCTCAGCGGGCAGCGCGTCGGTCAGCACGAAGTCGTTGCCCGTACCGTGCATCTTCCAGAACGGAACCTGCGCGGGAATCGCCATCATCCAATGATGCTACGCCCGCCTCGGCACGTCGAGCGGGCCCGCGCCCCAGCCCTCGACCGCCCGCTCGATCGCCGCGGCCAGGCCCTCCAGGTCGGCCCCCGGCCACCACGCGATGCGCGGGTCGGCCGGCGCGAACCAGGCGTGCTGCATGCGGATGAGCCGATGCGTCGCGATGCGCGTGCACGCGACCGCCGTCGCCATGTCCCATTCGCCGCCCACCGCCCGCGCCGCCTCGGCGTAGCCAATGCTGCGCAGCGCCGGCAGCTCCGCCGGGTAGCGCGCCAGCAGCCCACGCGCCTCCTCGACGAGCCCCGCGGCGTACATGCGTTCCACCCGCGCGTCCGCGCGCGCGTGCAGCTCGGCGCGCGGCC
>VGPB01000114.1 GCA_016875695.1 Chloroflexota bacterium
GCACCCGCGCCCCGCGCTCCCGCACGCGGCGCTCGGCCTGAGCGAGCGCGCGAACATGCCGCGCGCATCGTCGCGAACACGCACCCCGAGCGAGCGCGCGCCCGAGCTGCTCGCGCGCGGCGAGGCGGTCCTGGCGCGCTACGCGCACGAGCTCGCCAAGGTGCGCGGCCGATCGCCGTTCACCGTGCGCAACTACCAGCGCGACCTGCGCGCGTTCTTCGCGTTCCTCGCGGAGCACGACGGCGCGTTCGACACCGCAGGCCGCCGCCTGGGCCGCGCGTTCCTCGCGCAGCAGCTCGATGCCGGGGTCGCGACCGCGTCCGTGCGCCGCGCCGCGCGTACGCTGCACGGCTTCTACTCGTGGCTCGATCGCGAGGACCTGCTGCCGCCCGCCGAGCGCGGCGACTCGATCCTGCTGCTGCGCGCGCCGAAGGCCCCGCGGCTCGTACCGCACTTCCTGAGCGCCGACGAGGCCGATGCGGTGGTCGACACCGCCGCAGGCGACGACCCGCGCAGCCTGCGCGACCGCGCGCTGCTCGAGCTGCTCTACGCGGCCGGCCTGCGCGTCAGCGAGATCGTGAGCGTGAACAGCGCCGACCTCGACCTCGCCAACCGGCAGCTCGTGGTCACCGGCAAGGGCAAGCGCACGCGCGTATGCTTGTTCGGCGAGCCCGCGCGCGAAGCACTCCTCGCCTACCTCGAGCGCGCGCGGCCCGCGCTCGCGAACGGCGCCGAGCCTGCGCTGTTCCTCGGGCGCGCGGGCGCACGCATCGCGGTGCGCACGGTGCAGGATGTCGTGCGCCGCGCGGGGTTGCAGGCCGCGCAGCCGGCGCGCGTGCACCCGCACCTGCTCCGACACACGTTCGCCACGCACATGCTCGATGCGGGCGCAGACCTGCGCATCGTGCAGGCGCTGCTCGGCCATGCCTCGCCGGATACGACGCAGATCTACACGGCCGTAATGCGACCGTACCAAGGCGAGCTCGTCGCGCGCGTGCTGCGCCGCACACGCGCGATCGAGGCCCGCCCCGGCCCCGGCCAATGACGCGAATGGAGCCCTCATGCGCATCTTCGTGGTGAACGGCCCCAACCTGAACCTGCTCGGCCACCGCGAGCCCGAGATCTACGGCCTGGAATCCCTAGCAGACATCGAGCTGCTGATGACCAACCGCGCCGAGGAACTCGGCATCGACCTCAAGTTCTTCCAGTCCAACAGCGAAGGTGCGCTCATCGACGCGATCCATGGCCATCGCGATTGCGACGGCGTGATCATCAACGCTGGCGCGTACACCCACACGTCGCTCGCGATCGCGGACGCGCTCGTCTCGGTCGCGCTGCCGGCGATCGAGGTGCACCTCTCGAACGTGCACGCGCGCGAGGTGGCCCGGCACCACTCGTTCCTCGCGCCCGTCGTATGGGGGCAGGTTGCCGGGTTCGGCTTCCGCAGTTACCTCGCAGCGCTCGACCTCCTGCACGCACGGCTCACGGAGGTCGCACCGTCGTGACGCAGGCCGCCGCGGCCCGGCTCGACCGAGCACGCGCCCGCCTCGAGGAGCTAGGCATCGACGCGCTACTCGTGAGCACGCCCGCGAACCGCCGCTGGCTGTCCGGCTTCACCGGCAGCGCCGGTACGCTGCTTGTGACGCGCGACCGCGCACTGATCGCGACCGATTCGCGCTACTACGAGCAGGTCGCCACACAGGCGCCCACGTTCACGCTCGTACCCGCGAACAACGCGATCGAGCAATGGTGGCCAGAGCTGCTCGCGGAGCTTGGCGGCAGGCGCGTGGGCTTCGAGCCCGCCGGCCTGACCGTCGAGGGATACGAGCAGTGGACGGCGGCCACCGCGGAGCTCCAGGACGCCGCCCGCCCGGAGCTCGTCGCGGCGCCGAGCGCCATCGAGGCATTGCGCGCGGTGAAGGACGCCGAGGAGCTCGCCGCGCTCGAGCGCGCGGTGCTGCTCGGCGACGCCGCGTTCGCGCACGCCGCCGCAGCGGCGGTGGCGGGCGTAACGGAGCGCGCGCTCGCGTGGGAGGTCCAGCGCTACGCGCTGGAGCACGGCGCCGACGCGCTGTCGTTCCCCACGATCATCGCGGCCGGCCCGTGGGGCGCGCTCCCACACGCCTTTCCGCGCGACGTGCCGCTCGCGGCCGGGCAGGGTGTGGTGATGGACCTCGGCGTGATAGTCGACGGATACTGCTCGGACCTTACGCGCACGATCGCTGTCGGCGAGCCCGATGCGCGCTTCGCGCAGGTGTACGACATCGTGCTCACCGCGCAGCTGATGGCGGAGGAGCGCATCGAAGCCGGCATGACAGGCGCGCAGGCGCACGAGATCGCCCAGCGCGTGATCGTCGAGGCAGGGTACGGCGAGTACTTCGGCCACGGGCTCGGCCACGGCGTTGGGCTCGAGATCCACGAGGCGCCGCGGCTGCGCCCGCGCTCGGAGGACATGCTCGTGGACGGCCAGGTGGTGACCGTCGAGCCCGGCATCTACATCCCCGGCTGGGGCGGGGTACGCATCGAGGACCAGTGCGTCATCGAAGGCGGGCGCATCCGCCGGCTCTCGACGGCGCCGAAGCTGCACGCACACTGAGTCAGCGGACGGGAGTCCCGCATGATCAACACCGGTGACATCAAGCGCGGCGTGGCTGTGGAGGTCGACGGCACGCTCTACCAGGTGGTCGAGGTGCACCACGTCAAGACGAAGAAGTCCGCCGTGTACAAGGTGAAGCTGCGTGACTTGCGCGCCGGGCACATCATCGAGCGCACCTTCAACGCCGGCGAAAAGCTCACCGCTGCGCGCGTCGAGCGCCGCGACATGCAGTACCTCTACGGCGACACGGATGCACTGACGTTCATGAACACGCAGACGTACGACCAGGTGGCGGTGCCGCGCAGCATCGCCGGAGACGCGCTGTCGTACATCAAGGAGGGCGACGTGATCGCCGTCGTCACCCATGGCGACGAGGCGATCGGCATCGAGCTGCCCGCGGCCGTCGCGCTGAAGATCGCGCGCTCCGAGCCCGGTGTGAAGGGCGATACGGCGACCGGCGCTACGAAGCGCGCGACGCTCGAGACCGGCCTCGAGGTGGACGTGCCGCTCTTCATCAACGAGGGTGACACCATCAAGGTGTCGACCTCAAGCGGCAGCTACATCGAGCGCACGGCGAACGCCTGACCCGAGGCCCGCGCGATGCCGCCCGAGGTCTACCCGGTGCACCAGGTCACGCGCTACCTGCGCGAGCTGCTGGAGACGAACCGTCACCTGACGAGCATCTGGGTGGCGGGTGAGGTGTCGAACCTCACGCGCGCCAGCTCCGGACACATCTACTTCACGCTGAAGGACGCGCACGGCGCGCTGCGCTGCGCGTTCTTTCGCAACCGCAACGCCGGCCAGCGCACGCGGCTCGAGGAAGGCGCGTCGATCGTCGTCTACGGCTCACTCTCACTGTACGAGCAGCGCGGCGATCTGAGCTTCCTCGTGGACTTCGTGCAGCCCGAGGGCACCGGCGCGCTCGCCGCCGAGTTCGAGCGGCGGCGCACGCAGTTCGAGAGCGAAGGGCTGTTCGCGCCGGAGCGCAAGCGCGCGCTGCCCGCCTTCCCGGAGCGCATCGGCGTAGTCACCTCGCCCACCGGCGCGGTGTTTCATGACATCGTACAGGTGCTCGCGCGCCGCTGGCCGCTGGCCACGCTGCTGCTGCAGCCGGCGCCGGTGCAGGGCGAGGGCGCCGCGCCCGCCATCGCAGACGCGATTCGCACGCTCGCGCGCGAGCAGCGGCCCGATGTGCTGATCGTCGCACGCGGTGGCGGCGCGGCCGAGGACCTGTGGGCCTTCAACGACGAGCCGGTCGTTCGCGCGATCTTCGCCTGCCCCGTACCCGTCGTTTCCGCCATCGGCCACGAGACCGACACCACACTCGCGGACCTCGTCGCCGACATGCGCGCGCCGACGCCCTCCGCCGCCGCCGAACTCGTCGCGCCCGACCGCGCGGCGGTGCAACTGCGCGTCGCCACGCTGCGCCAGCACGCCGAGCTGCAGCTCGTACGCCGCGCCGTCGCCGCACACGAACGCCTTGACCTGCGCCGCGCCGACGTGCGGCGCGCGCTGCCGGACCCCGGCGCGCTGCGCGCCGCGGTGCACCGCCTCGCCGCCGCGTCCACGCGCGCGCTCCAGACGCGGCACGCGCACGCCGCCGAACGCACCGCATCGCTGCTGCGCGGCATGCACGCGCTCTCGCCGCGCGCCACGCTCGAGCGCGGCTACGCGCTCGTGCTCACCGGCGAGGGCGCCGCGTTGCGCTCGGCGGCGGAGTTGCACGATGGCGACCGCGTGCAACTCCGCTTCCACGACGGGACGCGCCCCGCACGTGTCGAGGACCGCTCGTGAACGCGCCGCTGCCCGCCGATCCGCCGCAGGGGGACAGCTTCGAGTCACTCGTAGAGCGTCTCGAAGCGATCGCGCGGCAGCTCGAGGCCGGGCAGCTCTCGCTCGACGCCTCGCTCGCGCTGTACGAGGAAGGCATGGAGCTCGCGCAGCGTTGCCAGGAGCGCCTCACGCAGGTGGAGCAGCGCATCGAGACGCTGCGCGAAGCCTACGACGACGGCTTCGGCGGCCTCGGGCGATGACCCCGCCGCCCAAGCGCGCGCGCGTGCGCTTCGCAGCGTGACGCTCGCGCTCGGCTGGTTCACGACCGCGCGCGGCCCGGGCTCGCGCGTGCTCTTCGAAGCCGTGGTCGGCGCGATCGAGCGTGGCGCGCTGGACGCGCGCATCGCGGTGGTGTGCTGCAACCGCGCTGCGGGCGAGCACCCGATCACGGACGCGTTCCTGCGCCGCGTGGAGGAGCTGCAGCTGCCGCTCGTCACGCATTCCTCAGTGGCGTTCCGTCGCGCTCACGGGGGCGAGCGTTCGCGGGCCGGCGCTCCGCTCCCGCCCTGGCGCGAGGCGTACGACGCGGAGCTCGCTGCAGCGCTCGCCCCTTACCCGTTCGCGCTCGGCGTGCTCGCCGGCTACATGCTAATCTTCGGCGCCGCGTTCGTAGCCCGGCATCCGCTGCTCAACCTCCATCCCGCGCTGCCCAGCGGTCCCGCCGGCACGTGGCGCGAGGTGATCCGCTCGCTGATCCGCGTGCGCGCCCGCGACAGCGGCGTCATGCTCCACCTCGCCATCCCCGAGGTGGATGCCGGCCCGGTCGCGAGCTTCTGCCGCTACCCGCTCGACGGTCCCGCGCTCGCGCCGTTCTGGGCCGCGCTCGGCCCCGACCCGAGCGCGCTCCCGGATGCAGCCATCGAGGCCAGCGGCCTCTTCGACGCGATCCGCGAGGAGGGCGTGCGCCGCGAGGCGCCACTGCTGGTCGCCACGCTCGTCGCGTTCGCGGACAGGCGGCTGCACGTAGCGGAGGGGCGGCTGTTGGACGCTCGCGGCGCGCCGGCCGCACCCGCCGACCTCACCGCCGACGTGGAGGCACTGTTGCGGGCGAGCGGCTGAGCGGCCACCGCTCGACGCCGGCTCGACCTTCGCTACGTAGCGTGCGCGCGTGACCGCACCCTTAGACGCGGGCTACTACTCGCTGCGCTCCGCCGGGCTGCGCGCGCTCCGCGGGCACGGCCTGCGTGCCGCGCTCGCGCAGGCGTCGCAGTACCTGCGCGCGCTGTTGGTCAACATCGGCACGCTCACCATCAGCGATCGGGTGCGACTGTAAGGCCACACCGTGCGCCTGGAGCTCGTGTGCTTCGGCGGCGAGCTGGCAATCGGCGACAACACGTTCATCAACTACGGCACCAACATCTCGGCGACGCAGCGCGTGCGCATCGGCCGCAACTGCACGATTGGGCAGTACCCGTTCATCATGGACAACCACTACCGCCCGGCCGAGGACCACGCGGCCGTCGACGTACCGGGCCCCGTCGAGATCGAGGACGATGTCTCGATCGGTGCCCGCGTCACGGTGCTGCCCGGCGCGCACATCGGCCGCGGCGCGGTGATCGGCGCGCACTCCGTGGTAAAGGGCACCATCCCGCCGTCCACGCTGGCCGCCAGCGCGCCCGCACGCGTGCTGCGGCAGCTGCCCGTACCGACCGCCGAGCGCGCGCCGTCGTGAGCGTGGACGCTGGCAGGGCAGGCGGGCGCGCGTTACGCTGTGCCGCCGACGCGCAGACGACCCGGCGAAGGAGCCCTCGATGATCGTCCCGCAGCCGGCCGGGCTCGTGCCGCGCTCCGCCTCGCCCCTGCCGGCCCAGCGCACGCTCGCGCACGC
>VGPB01000115.1 GCA_016875695.1 Chloroflexota bacterium
CGAGCTCCTGCGGCCGCTTCGCCTGGTCGACCTTCATCCCGCCGTACTCGCGGCGCCAGCCGTAGTAGGTCTGCTCGCTGATCCCCAGCCTCCGGGACACTTGCGCCACCGTCTGACCCTGCGCCAGGCCGACCTCGGCCTCCCTCAGCTTGCCGATGATCTCCTCGGCTCCGAACCACTTCCCCCTGCTCGATGCCGTCCCCTCCCTCGCGACCAGCAAAAGTCTTCACCTCCTCCGCTGGTCTCGTTTCAGGGGGTCAAGTCAGATGGGTTCTCGTACCGGGAGGCTGCGATTCGCCTCGGACTCACTGGCGGACGGTTCAGTCCCATGCATACAAGGCGTACGACAAGCTCGACGTGGGCAGGCGCTCCCACGCGGTTGCGAAGGCCCGAGCGCTCGGCCTGCTATCTCCGTAGCGGCTGCTGCCAGCGACCGCTCTGGTGAGCGCGGTGAACCGTACCATGAGTGGCTTGGCGTTCAGCGTGCTGTCGCCGCGCTGGCGCGCCCAGCGCGGGTGTAAGCGCGCGCGTGAGCGAGGCGTGAGGGGTCGCACCGCGCTGGCGCGTTGCCCGTGTGCTGGCGATGCTGGACGCGACACGCAGACATCGAGGGACGCCATGACGACACGCGTTCGGCGCCGGGAGCTGGCGGCGGCGTGCGCCGTGACGCTGGTCGCTGCGCTGATCGCGCTCACCACGCTCACGCCGCTGGGCGCGGACGCCGAGCCGAGCCGCGCGGACGCGGACACGTGCGCGCTGGGGCTGCCGTGCCCGCTTGGCCACCTCGGCAGCTTCGCGCTGCTGGGCGCGGCGCTAGCGTGCTGGCAGGCGAGCCGGCTGGACCGCGTGCGCGCGTCGGCGCGGTCGACGCGCGGTGCGCTGGCGACGCTAGCGGTGGCGGTCGCACTGGCCGCCGCGGACGAGGCCGCCCAGGCGTGGGTCGATCGCGATCCGCAGCTCGGCGACTGGCTGCTCGATGCGGTGGGGGTGACGGCGGGCTACGCGGGCGCGGCGGCGTTGCTGCGGCGGCTGCGGGCCCCGCTGCGCGCCGCTTACGAGTCAGCGTACACGCGAAAGCCGTAGTCGTTGTAGCGCAGCTCCGGCGCGAGCGACGAGCGCGCGCTGATGCGCGAGACCTTCAGGCGATGACGCCACGCGCCGCCGCGCGAGGCGCGCCGGGTGCCTGCGGGAGGTCCCTGCGGGTCGCGCACGTCACCCGGCGGGTAGCCTGCCGGGTCGTACCAGTCGCTGCACCACTCGTGGACGTTCTCGGCCATGTGCCACAGCCCGAAGGGGTTAGGCGCAACCGGGCCGCCGGCGATCGCGCGGGACGCCACCGGCTGCGGGCGGTCCATGCCCGCTGCTCCCGGCGCAAACAGCCCCTCGGTCAGCGGCTCGTCGCCCCACGGGTATGCGAGGTCCGCGAGGCCGCCGCGGGCCGCGTACTCGCGCTCCGCCTCGGTGGGCAGGCGACAGCGCCGGCCAAGCAGCGCCCCTAGCCACGCGCAGTAGGCCACGGCATCGAACCACGACACGCCGACCACGGGCTGGCGCGGCGCGTTGAAGCGGGCGTCCACCCAGAAGCGGGGCGGGGTGTAGCCGGTAGCCTCGAGGAAGCGCGCGTACTCGGCGTTCGTGACGGGCCAGGGGGCCGCCGCGAACGCGCCGAGCGTGACCCGGCGCACCGGCAGCTCGTCCGGGCGGGCCGGAGAGCCCATCATGAACGTGCCGGCGGGCACGGGCAGCAGCGGGGTCGCGCGCGGACCGGCCGCCAGCGTGCACTGCATCTGGGTCTCGAGGTCGCCCGGCACGCGCGCGATGCTACCACCGCCGTAATGCAGAGTTCACAGGGGAAGCGCACCGCCGGACCCAAGCGCTCTATATTGTGCGTACTTTCGCAAGCAGACGTTCCCGCTCGCGGGCGGGCCAGAGCCGACGCCATGCCGCTCGACATCCCGAATGTCGTCATTGACCGCCTGCCGCTGTACTATCGGCTGCTCTGCGACCTGCACGCGGACGGCACGGCCGTCGTGTCCTCGCAGGAGCTCGGGCAGGCGCTCGGGATCACCCCGGCGCAGATTCGCAAGGACCTCTCGTACTTCGGGCGCTTTGGTAAGCAGGGCCGCGGCTACGCGGTGAGGCGGCTCACCGAAGAGCTGCGGCAGATCCTCGGACTCGACCGGCGCTGGCGCGTCGTGCTCATCGGCGTGGGACGCCTGGGCACGGCGATCGCCTCGTACCGCGGCTTCGATCCTCAAGGCTTCGACATCGTCGCGATCTACGACGCGAACCCGGAGACCGCCGGCGTGAAGGTGAGCCCGCTCACCGTGCGCGCCGTCGAGGCGCTCGCGGGGGACCTCGAGGCGCAGCGTCCCGACATCGGCATCGTCGCGGTGCCGGCCGACGCCGCGCAGGACGTGATCGACACGCTGGTGCGCGGCGGCGTGCACGCGATCCTGAACTACGCGCCGATCGCGGCGCACGTACCAACCGAGGTGCAGGTGCGCCAGATCGACCCGGTGCTCGCGCTGCAGGGCATGACCTACCACCTGCGCCGCCACGGCGCCGACGAACGCTCCCGCGCCTAGCGCGGACCCGAGACTAGCGGGGGAGGGGCTGCCCGACCAGCGCTTCCTCCTCCGTGGGCATCGACCGCGCGATCACGTCGATGTGGTCAAGCGCGATGCCGGCGCCGCGCGCGACGCAGCGCTGCGCGTCGTCGGCGACGTGGACGGGCACGCCGGTCTCCTGCACGAGCAGCTCATCGAGCTGGCGCAGCAGCGCGCCGCCACCGGTGAGCACGATGCCGCGATCCATCACGTCCGACGCGAGCTCCGGCGGCGTCTGCTCCAGCACGCGTCGCACGCTCTGGACGACGGCGGCGAGCTGCTCCTGGATCACGCCGACGACCTCCGACGAGCGCACGATGATCGTGCGCGGCAGGCCGCTCACCTGGTCGCGGCCGCGCACGCCCGTCGCCTCGTCGCGTGCGAGCGGCAGGGCCGCGCCGATCGCAACCTTCACCTCTTCGGCGGTGCGTTCGCCGATGACGAGACTGTGCCTCCGCTTGACGTACTGCGCGATGGCCTCGTTCAGGCGATCGCCGCCGATGCGCACCGAGTCGCCGGCGACGATGCCGAACATCGAGATCACGGCGGCCTCCGAGCGCCCGCCGCCGATGTCGACGACCATGTGCCCGCGCGGGGAGCCGACCGGGAGCTCGGCGCCGATGGCGGCGGCGAGCGGCTCGGGGATGAGCTGCGCGGGGCGGCGGGCTCCGGCAGCCTCGGTGGCGTCGCGCACGGCGCGCTGCTCGACGCTCGTCACGCCGACGGGCACCGAGACCATCACCTCCGGCCGCACGAGGCGCATGCGCCCCATGACCCGCGCGATCAGGTAGCGCAGCAGCGCCTCGGTGATCAGGTAGTCGGCGATCACGCCGTCGCGCATCGGGCGCACGACCTGGATGCTGCCGGGGTGGCGGCCGAGCATCGCGTGCGCCTCGCTGCCGACGGCGACGACCGCGTTGTCGCGCTCGGTGAGCGCGACAACGGCGGGCTCCTCGAGCACGATGCCGCGCCCGCGCTCGTACACGAGCACGTTGGCGGTGCCGAGGTCGATGCCGATGCGCTTGGTGATCAAGGGCGCTCCCTGCGCTGTGCGGGCTCGAGCTATGCGCGGCTGACGTCCGCGCCGAGCGCGCGCAGGCGCGACTCGAGCTCGGCGTATCCGCGATCGATGTGCACGACGTCGCGAATCACGGTCTCGCCCTCCGCGCACAGCCCCGCCAGCACGACCGCGGCGCCGGCGCGCACGTCCAGCGCGCGCACCCCGGTGCCGTAGAGCGGCGTCGGCCCCTCAATCATCACGGCCTGCCCGCCCGTGGTGATGCGCGCGCCCATCGCGCGCAGCTCGCCGACGTAGAGCAGGCGGTTCTCGAACACGCGCTCGTGGATAATCGACACGCCGCGCGCCTGCGTGAGCGCGGCGGCCATTGGCGCGTGCAGGTCCGTCGCGAAGCCCGGGTACGGGACCGCCTGCAGCTGCACGGCCTCGAGCGTGTCGCCGCGGCGCGTGCGCAGGCCGCCCTCGCACGCCTCGACGATCGCGCCGGCCTCGTGCAGCTTCGAGACGAGGCTGTCGAGGTGCTCGAGCTCGGCGCCCAGCACCTCCACGTCGCCGCCGGTGGCGACGCCGGCGAGCAGGTAGGTGCCCGCCTCGATGCGATCGGGGATGATCGTGAACTCGGCGCCGTGCAGCGCGGGCACGCCCTCGATGGTGAGGGTGTTGCCGCCGGCGCCGGCGATGCGCGCGCCCATCGCCTCGAGCAGCGCGCACGCCATCGCGACCTCAGGCTCGGCCGCGGCGTTGACGATCGTCGTCGTGCCCTCCGCGAGCACGGCGGCGAACAGCACGTTGACGGTGCCGAGCACGCTCGGATAGTCGAGGAACATGCGGGCGCCGCGCAGCCGCAGCGCCCGCGCGACGAAGGCGCCGCCCTCGCGCGCGACCTCGGCGCCGAGCGCACGGAAGCCCGCGAGGTGCACATCGAGCGGGCGCACACCGATCACGTCGCCACCGGGGGGCGGGCACGCGGCCTCGCCGAGGCGGCCGAGCAGCGGGCCCATCACGAGGAACGACGCGCGCAGCGCGGCCACGCGCTCGGCGGGTGCCATCGCGCCGGACAGCGCGCGCGCCTCGATGCGCACGTCCGTGCCGCTGATCTCGACGGCCGCGCCGAGGTCGGCGAGCAGGCCGGCCATCTCGCCAGTGTCGGCGATGGCCGGCACGCGGTGCAGGACCAGCGGCTCGGCGGTGAGCAGGCCGGCGGCGAGCGCGTAGAGCGCCGCGTTCTTGGAGCCGGACACCGCGACGCGCCCGTGGAGCGGCCGCCCGCCCCGGATCACTAGCCGCTCCGCCGCCGTCCCCGCGTTCACGCGATCGAGCATAATCGGGCGCGCCCGCGGCGGGCACCCCTAGGCCTGAACGTGGAGGGACCGGGCCATGCCGACGAACCCGGACGTCGAGGCGTTCGTCGCGGCGCTGGACCACCCGCTCCAGGCGGCGCTCGAGGGCGTGCGCGCGACCATCCTCGCGGCCAGCCCGCGCATCGACGAGGCGATCAAGTGGCAGTCGCCGACGTTCATGTACCGCGGCAACATGGCCTCGCTCGACCCGCGCGCGAAGCAGCACGTGCTGCTGCTGTTCCACACCGGCGCGCGCATTGCCGATCCGCACGGCCTGCTGGAGGGCGAGGGTGCCACCGCGCGCTGCGCGCGCTTCGCCGACCTCGGCGACGTGCGGCGTAAGCGCCGTGCGCTGACCGCCGTGGTGCGCGAGTGGGTGCGCATGCAGGACGCCGGCGCGGATGCGAAGCCGGCGCCGCGTGCACGCGCCGCGAAGCGCTAGTCGCTGCCGAACTGCTCGACGAGCGTGTCGAGCGCGAGCGAGAGGGGCGGCCGTAGCGCCGTGCCCGCGAAGGAGTCGGCCAACAGGCGCGCGACGGGTGACGTGCGCCGGTAGTGGCGGCCGCCGGAGAGCGCGAACAGCTCGGCCGCGAGCTTCGTCGCATCCTGCGTGACGTAGGTGTTGGTGCGCAGCACGCGCGCGGCGTACGCCGCGCCGGCGGCGGAGCGCCACTAGCCCGCCATCTCGAGCAAGTACGCGCGCAGCGCCTCGTAGCGCATCGTCGCTTCGGCGAAGCGCAGGCGCAGCGCGGGCGACGCCGGTGGCGGCGTGGCGAGCGTATCGAGAATGCCACGCGCGCAGCCAAGCGGGATCGCGGCGAACAGGCAGAACCAGTACTGCAGGGGCTGCACCAGCACGAGGTAGTTCGCGAAGCCCAGCAGCTCGTCGGCGGGCGCGTCGGTGTAGCCCACGGTCTGGCTCTCCGTGCTGCGCATGCCGAAGCCGTCCCAGTCCGCGCGAATCTCGACGCCCGGCGCATCGGTGCGCACCGGGAAGAACTCGACGACGCCGGCGCCCGGGAGGTTCTCGGGCTCAACCGTCGCCGTCGAGAAGAAGTACTGCGCGAAACGCCCCGACGACGCCAGGACCTTGTCGCCGCTGACGCGGAACGTGCCGCCGGCGTCGCGCCGCGCGACGATTTTGGTCGCGGCGAGCGATCCGCCCGCGCCCGCCTTCGAGTTGCAGGCGGCGTACAGCTCGCCGGCGCGGAAGCGTGCGGCGATGCGCTCGATCCGCGCGGCGTACGCGGCGCGCTCGCCGGGCGGCGC
>VGPB01000116.1 GCA_016875695.1 Chloroflexota bacterium
CACTGGTACTCGCTGCCCGCGAGCGCCGCGGCCGGCTGCGCGAGCGGCGCGCCGAGCAGCACCAGTGTGTCGTCCGCGCGCGGCGCGATCGTCAGCGCGCGCGCGACGTCGTCGAGCACGCCTAGCATGCCCACCGCCGGCGTCGGCAACACCGCCGAGCCCGGCGTCTCGTTGTACAGCGAGGCGTTGCCCGACACGACCGGCGTGCCCAGCGCGCGGCACGCCTCAGCCAGCCCGAGCACCGCCTGCTCGATCTCGTACGCGACCTCCGGGCGCTCCGGGTTGCCGAAGTTCAGGCAGTCCGTCACCGCCACCGGCGTCGCGCCCGTCGCCACCACGTTGCGCGCCGCCTCGGCCACCGCGATCTGCGCGCCGACGCGCGGGTCGAGCCCCACGAGCCGCCCGTTGCAGTCGGTCGCGACGGCCAGCCCCTTCGTCGTGCCCTGCACCCACAGCACCGCCGCATCGCCGCCCGGCCGCACCACCGTCTGGTTCAGCACCTGGTGGTCGTACTGCCGGTAGATCCAGCGCCGGCTCGCGATGTTCTCCGAGCCGAGCAGCTCCAGCAGCATCGCCGTCGCGTGCGCGGGATCGAGATCCGACAGCGCATCGAGGTCCGCCGCGTGTAGCGAGTCGAGCCGCGCCGGGCGCCGCGTCGCGAGCGCGTACTGCGGCGGGTCCTCGAGCACCGCGATTGGGATGCGCGCCACCACTGTCTCGCCGTCGCGCACCGTCGCCGTGCCGTCGTCCGTGACCACGCCCACCACGTCCGCGTGCAGCTCCCAGCGCCGGAACAGCGCGAGCACGTCGTCGAGGTGCGCGCGCTTCGGGATCACGAGCATGCGCTCCTGCGACTCCGACAACATCACGTCGTACGCCGACATGTGCGCCTCGCGCCGCGGCACCAGCGCCACGTCGATGTCGATGCCGGTGCCCGCGCGCGCCGCCGCCTCTACCGCGCTCGAGGTCAGCCCCGCCGCGCCGAGGTCCTGCAGCCCCTCGATCCAGTCGCCGTGCTGCTCGGCCAGCTCGACGCACGCCTCGAGGAGCAGCTTCTCCATGAACGGGTTGCCGACCTGCACCGCGGGCCGCCGCTCCGCCGACGCCGCGTCCAATTCCACGGACGCGAACGTCGCGCCGTGGATGCCGTCGCGCCCGGTGTCGGCGCCGACGAGCACGAGTGGGTTGCCCGGGCCGCGCGCCGCCGCGGACAGCAGATGCTCGACGCGCCCCACGCCCACGCACATCGCGTTGACCAGCGGGTTGCCGCTGTACTCCGGCGCGCACTGCACCTCGCCGCCCACCGTCGGCACGCCCACGCAGTTGCCGTAGCCCCCGATGCCCGCCACCACCCCCGCGAACAGCCGGCGGTTGCGCGCGTCGTCGAGCGGACCGAAGCGCAGCGAGTCGAGCAGCGCGACCGGCCGCATCCCCATCGCGAAGATGTCGCGCAGGATGCCGCCGACCCCGGTCGCCGCACCCTCGTACGGCTCGATCGCCGAGGGATGGTTGTGCGACTCCATCTTGAACACCGCGCACCAGCCGTCGCCGAGGTCGATCGCCCCCGCGTTCTCCTTGCCGGCCTCGGTCAGCACGCGCGCGCCCGTCGTCGGGAAGTGGCGGAACAGCGGCCGCGTGTGCTTGTAGCCGCAGTGCTCCGACCACAGCGCCGCCGCCATGCCCAGCTCGACGTCGGTCGGCTCGCGCTCGAGTATCGCGACGAGCCGCTCGTACTCGGCGCGCGACAGCGCGATCTCGGCGAGCGTGCGGTCGTCGACTGGCATGGCGCCCAGCCTAGCAGCGCCGGCCCGGAGGCGGGAGCCGCAGTGCCGTTCTCGCCGCTAGCGCAGCGAGAACGGCGGGTAGCGGTCGGTAAGCAGGTGGAGGTACGACGTGACGCGCGCGCCCCTGCGCCCCACCCCTACCACGTAGTCGAACAGCCCGCGCGGATAGCGCCCGGTCACCAGCACCCCGACCAGGATGCCCACGTAGGCGAACACCGCGACCGCAGCGAGCACCACCAGCACGACCAGGTGCGGGATCGCCAGCAGCCACTTCACTAGCGGCAGCCAGCGGTTGTACTCGGTTTGCCGGTCCACCTGGAACGTCAGCCGCGGGTACGCGCCGTCATCGAACGAGAACGGCGGGTACTGCCCGTCGTGGAACAGCACGTACGCCATCACGTTGAACTGCCAGCGCTCGCAGCCCACGATTAACCGGAACAGCCCTTCCGGATACCGCTTCGTGAACAGGATGACGAAGACCGCGAAGAACGCGAGCAGCGACGCGAGGTCCGCGAGGATCGACGACACGAAACATTGCGGGATCGCCAGCAGCCAGCGCACGAGGACCATCCAGCGCCGCGGCTGGTCCGGGTACTGCACCTCGAAGCGCACGGGATACGCGGGAGCGAATGCTGTCACGGGAACCTCCTCTCTGCCGAACGGGTCAGCGCAGCGAGAACGGCGGGGAGCAATCCGTCACCAGCAGCACCGCGTACGCCTCCACGCGGAGCGCGGAGCGCCCAGCGCCGACCACGAAATCGAACAGCCCGCGCGGGTGGCGCCCGGTGACGAGGATCACGACCCACGCCACGAACGTCACCACGACCGCCGCGACGCCCAGGAAGAACAGCACGATCCAGTGCGCCAACGCGAGCAGCCACTTCACCAGGGCAGCCAGCGGTTCAGCGCCGTGGCATCGGGGTACACGAAGTCGAGATGGACCGCCTGCTCCTCGTCCGTCGAGGGGTACTCGTCGCGCAGCAGCAGCGCGTACGCGCCGACGCGCGCGCCGAAGCGCGAGAGTTGCAGGTTCCAGTCGTACCACCAGCGCGGATGCTTCTGCCGGAACACCCGCATCAACACCAGCGGCAGGAACACCGTCGCGCTGGCCACCACCAGGCCGTTCCGCCCGCCGCCGCCCTCCCCGTCGTCCGAGCCGGAGACGACGCTCTGCGGATCGAGCAGCGCGAACACGATCACGATCGGGAGCAGCATGAACAGGCGCAGCAGCACCGTCACGCGGTCGCGCTGCGCGGGGTATTCCACGTCGAAGGCGAGCGGATAGGGAGCTGGAGAAGCAGCCATCGCCCCCCCCGGATCTCCGCCGCCGCGTGGAGCTTAGCAGGTCCGCCCCGGTGCGCCTCCCGCATCCGCTCCGGCGCCTGAACTCAGCCCAGCAGCCCCAAGAACTCATCGACGGTCAGCTAGCATCCCGGATTAGACCTCACAAAGTACCGTGCGCGATCTCGCGCCGCCTTGGCACGGTAACATTCCTGCGCCCAGCTGCGTGGAGCGTGATAGGGCTCCCCCTCCTGCGCGCGACCTCATATCCAATCCCGCGAACCGCCCGGATGAAGTCGTCACTTGAGACGACGGGCAGCCCCGTCACGCAACAGCGACTTCCACCTCGATGATCTCAGGCGCCCCCGAGTCTTCGGGGACCGGTTCGCCCTCAGTGATCAGCGATTCGATGTGCAGCTCGATCGCTTCCCTGGCGTTGGCAAGCGCTTCCTCACGCGTCCTCGCCGTACTCGAGGACGACTCTGTGCCGCCGGGTTAAGCCCACGGCAGATCCCTTCCCTACGCCGCCACGCGCACGCTCGCGCGCACGGACTCCCAGATCGCGTTGCCGTCCTCCCCGCCCAGCAGCGCGTCGCACGCGCGCTCCGGGTGCGGCATCATGCCGAGCACGTTGCGCCCCACCGACAGCACACCCGCGATGTTGCGCAGCGAGCCATTCGGGTTCGCCTCGGCCGTCACGCGACCTTCCGCGTCGCAGTAGCGGAACGCCACGCGGCCCTCCCGCTCCAGCGCGTCGAGCGTCGCCGCGTCGGCGTAGTAGTTGCCCTCGCCGTGCGAGACCGGTACCGCGAGCACGCGCCTCAGCGCAATCGCGCGCGTGAACGGCGAGGCGCGCTCCGCCGCCACCCCCTCCGCGACCACGAGGTGCGCCGGCACGCAGCGAAACTGCAGCGACGCGTTGCGCATCAGCGCACCCGGCAGCAGCCCCGCCTCGCACAGGATCTGGAAGCCGTTGCAGATGCCGATCACCAGCCCGCCCGCCTCGGCATGCGTGCGCACCGCCTGCATCACCGGCGAGAACCGCGCGATCGCCCCGCAGCGCAGGTAATCGCCGTAGGAGAAGCCGCCCGGCAGCACCACCAGCTCGTCCCGCGCGAACGCCGGCGTCTCGCGGTGCCACACCCGCCGCGCCTCGATGCCCATGCGCCCGAGCGCGTACAGGCAGTCGCGATCGCTCCACGTCCCGGGGAACACCACCACCGCCGCGCGCATACGCCCTCCCTGCCTCCGCGCCTAAGTCTACGGCCCCGCAAGCGCGCGCTCCGGCCCGCGAGCCGAATCGAGGCGCCCGCGCCGGACCGGGCGCCGACGGAGCCCCCAGCCACTAGCCGTCGGCAAGCCTGTGCCGGTCATGGCGAGTCACCTCAGCGCGTCGTGTCCTCCGACAGCTCCTCGCCCGCGTTCCCGCTCGTACTGGAGCCGCGGGCGCGCAGCCGGCGCGGCCCCGCGGGGCGCGCGCTGCCCGTCGGCGCGGTCGGCTCGCCGCGCTCCAGCACCCGCTCGACGCGCCGCGACGCCAGCTCGCGCTCGGTCGGCTCCGGGTACTGCACGCGCGGGTGGTACACCGCGTTCAGCGTCGCCGTGTACGACTCCGCCGTCTCGCGCAGGTCGCGCAGCGAAATGTCGCACTCGTCGAACTGCCCCTCCTCCAGCCGCTCGCGGATCAGCCCGTCGACAAGTGCGCGGATGCGCTCCGGCGAGCGGTCGGCGCTCGCCCGCACCGTCGCTTCCGCGCTGTCGGCGAGCATCACCAGCGCCGTCTCGCGCGACTGCGGGCGCGGGCCGGGATAGCGGAACTGCGCGAGGTCCAGCTCCGGGTCCTCCGCGGCCGCGCGGCGGTAGAAGTAGCTCACCAGGCGCGTCCCGTGGTGCTGCGGGATGAACTGCACCACCGTCTCCGGCAGCCCCGCGTCGCGCGCGATCTCCATGCCGCGCGAGACGTGCTGCAGGATCACGCGCGCGCTCTGCCGCGGGTCCAGCGTGCGATGCGGCGTCTCCTCCCCGCTGTTCTCGATGAAGAACGCCGGCGCCGTCAGCTTGCCGATGTCGTGGTAGTACGCACCGATGCGCACCAGCAGCCCGTTCGCGCCGATGCGCTCGGCCGCGCGCTCCGCGAGGTTGCCGACGACGATCGAATGCTGGAACGTGCCCGGCGCCTCGTCCTGCAGACGGCGCAGCAGCGGGTGGCTGAGCTGCGTCAGCTCCATCAGCTCCACCCGCGTAACGATGCCGAACGGCCGCGCGAAGAGCACGAAGCTCCCCACCGCGAGCACCGCCGCCAGCAACCCGCCCGCCGCCGCCGCGCCTCCGCCCCACACGAGGTCCAGCACGCGGCGGTCCGCGTCGACCGCCCAGACCGCGAGCAGCGCCGCCGCAGCCGTCGCACCGGCCAGCGCGCCCGCCACCAGGAAGCGATGCAGCCGCTCCGCGCGCGCGACCGCGAAGCTGCCGGCCGTCCCGGACGCCAGCATCACCAGCCACACCCGCGACACCTCCAGCGACCCGCCGCCGGCCGCGTTCGCGAGCGGCAGCGCCACCACCACGAAGCCCGCGATGGCCGCGAGCAGCGCCGCCAGCATCAGCGCCGCGCCGAGCTCCAGCAGCACCGCCGCCACCATCGGCGCCGCCGCCAGCGGCAGCGCGTACGCGAAGAAGTGGCGGTCGTGGTCCGGCAGCAGCAGCGGCAGCACCGTCTTCGTAGCCAGCGCCGGCAGCACCAGCAGCAGCACCAGCAGCACGTGCCGCCGCACGCCCGCGAGCGACGGCGGCGCGACGAGCCCCACGTACGCGCCGAGCGCCGCGGCTACGAGCAGCGCGAGGAGCGCGCCGGCCGCGATGTCAGTCCAGCGCGGTCCCGCCGTGCGCAGCCCGGCCGCCGC
>VGPB01000117.1 GCA_016875695.1 Chloroflexota bacterium
CGTCACCGCCAGCAGCATGTTGGCCTGACGCTCAGCGTCGCCTCGCACGGGGCACCTCCAGGCTGTGCCCACGCCAGCCCCATCCTACGCGCCGACCGACCTCCGACAACTCCCTCGCCAGCCGTTTCTCAGCACCCTGCTAGGGGATCGAGTTCTCGTCGCAAGCGACGCTATCATTGTCGCGTTCGAGACCGGGACGGTAGCCGGGCTGACCGCGAGCGATCGGCGCTGCTCCGGCGACTCGTGCAGCGTCGCAGTTCGCGTAGTACGGCTCCGGTGTGCACGTTCCGCTTGCGGTGATGACGATGGGCTGACGCGTCGGCGAGAGATCTTGAGCGCTCCCGCTTGAAGCCGGCGAGCTGCACCCGCACGCGAGTAGCTGGAGAAGCCCGTACACGACTGCCGTCTTGGCGACACGTCCCACGACCCGACTCCCTGGCCTACCCTGCAGCTCCACGAGCGTAAGTCTGAACGCGCCGCAGTGGGAATCGATCCCCGAGCCAACGTCTTCGACATGCTGCGCGAGCGCTCGTTACTGGCGGTAGCCATGGTCGCGCTCCTGCTTAAACGCGGCCCAGCCATGCTCGTTGCGCACGCGATGGCGCTCGATCGCGACGGCGTCCTCGGTCTTCCAGAGCGCGCGCAGCGCGGTGTCGTCGGCCCAGGCCATGGCGCCGCGCAGGCCGGCGAGCTCGTAGACGCGGTTCACGAGCAACTTGTTCAGGCGCACGGTGTGCGGCGGCAAGGCGGCGAGCTTCGTCGCCATCGCCTCGGCGGCTGCCTCGAGCTCGGTGTCCGGCACGACGCGGTTGACGAGGCCGAGGCGCAGCGCGTCCTGCGCGTCAGCGGCCTCGCCGAGCAGCAGGATCTCCTTCGCCTGCTTCTGGCCGACGAGGTAGGGCGTGATCAGGATTGGCGGGGGGTAGCCGTGGCGGATCTGGATCTCGCCGATGCGCGCAGTCTCCGAAGCGATGGTGAGGTCGCAGACGCCAGCGAGCTCACAGCCCTGCCCGACGGCGTGCCCGCGCACGGCAGCGACGACGGGCTTGGCGAGCGACCAGATCTTGAGCTGCACGGCGACGGCGTCGGGCGCGGGCGCGTCGTCTGGGTAGAGCGAGGCCCACATGTCGCCGCCCGCCGAGAAGGCGCGGCCGGCGCCGATGAGCACGACGGCGCGCACGTCGTCGTCGATCTCGGCGCGTTCCATCGCGGCGTGCAGCAGGCGCTGCACGTTACGGCTGACGGCGTTGAGCACGAGCGGGCGGTTGAGCGTGATCCAAGCGACGCCATCGCGCGTCTCGTACAGCACGTCGTCGGGCGAGGGCGGCGGGATCGCGATGCCGTCGGGGGTCTTCTTCCAGTCGCTGGTGTCCGGCTGTGCCTGCCCGGTCGTCATGCTCGTGCTCCTGTCGCCAGGACCGCCGGCCCGCGGCGCGGGCCCGGTCCGGGCGCCAGCGTGCACAGCAGCGCGCGATCCTGCAACCGCCGCCGCGCGCGATACTGGCGCGGCGCCCGCGGGACGGCGCGCGCCGGAGGAGGAACGATGATCGGCGTCCTGGTCCAGGGTCGCAGCGCCGCGGAGGCGGTCGCGCAGATCGAGCAGGTGGAGCGGGCGGGCGTGCCGGCGGCGTGGGCGACGATGGGGGGCGCGGGCGGGGCGGACATGCTCGCGACGTTCGCGGCGGCGGCCGCGAGGACGAGCCGCATCATGCTCGGCACAGCGATCGTGCACACGTGGCCGCGCCACCCGGTGGTGTTCGCGCAGGAGGCGCTGGCGATCGACCAGCTGGCGCCGGGGCGGCTGCGGCTGGGACTCGGCCCAGGCGGCCCGCCAGCCGTCGAGCGCTCATACGGCATCGCGTTCGCGACGCCGCTGACGAACGTGCGCGAATACGTGAGCACGGTGCGCGCGCTGCTGCGCGACGGCGAGGCGACGTTAGCGGGTACGCACGTGCGGGTGCAGCACCGCATGACGCAGACGACCACGGGGGTTGCGGTGATGATTGGCGCGCTGCGCGAGCGCGCGTACGAGCTCGCGGGGGAGGTGGCGGACGGCGCAGTCTCGTGGCTGGGTCCGCGCGGCTACCTGGTGCGCTACGCGCTGCCGGCGCTGCGCGCCGGCGCCGAGCGCGCAGGCCGCGCGGCGCCGCCGCTCGTCGCGCACGTGCCGGTGGCGGTGACGGCGGACCGCGAGGCGGCGCGCGGCCTGGCCCGGGAGCAGTTCTCGTTCTTCATGCGGCCGCCGGCGTACCGTGAGATGTTCGCGCTGGCGGGCTTCCCGCCCGACGACGGCTTCACGGACGCCCTGCTCGGCGAGCTCCTGGTGTGCGGGACGCGCGACGAGGTGGCGACGGGCCTGCGCGGCTGGCTCGACGCGGGGATGGGCGAGGTGATCGCGCACCCGCTGATCGACGCGCGCGACCGCGAGGGCTCGATCGCGCGCGCGTTCGAGGCGGTCGCAGCCGCGCGCTGAGCGCGCGCAGCCTGCCGGCGCGAGCCACGGGGCGCGCGGCGCGCTACACGTCGAGGGTCGTGACTAGCGCGCGGGCGCTCCGCTGCCCTCGACGGCGTGCTGCAGCTCGACGATGTCGAGCTTCTTCATCTGCAGCATCGCGGCGAATGCGCGCTCGACCCGCGCTGGGTCGGGGTCGGTGTACAACTCCGCCCAGCCGCGCAGCACGATCTACCAGGACAGGCCGAACCAGTCTTTGAGCCAGCCGCACTGCTGGGCGTCGGGGTCACCGCCCTCGCTCAGCTTGTCCCAGTAGTAGTCGACTCCAGCCTGGTCTTCGCACATCACCTCGAGCGAGACCGCCTCGTTGAAGGTGAAGTGGGGGCCGCCGTTGAGGGCGATGAACGGCTGGCCGTCGAGCTCGAACTCGACGGTCATCACGCTCCCGGGCGGCTTGCCCGTGATCTCCTGCCCGGCCTCTGGGTAGCGCGTGACCGCGCCGATGCGCGAGTGCTTGAAGATGCCGGCGTAGTACTGCGCCGCTTCCTCGGCCTGCGTGTCGAACCAAAGGTTGATGCGGAATCCGCTCATGCGTGCCTCCTCCGCCTGGCGTGAACAGGCAGCGTACGCACTGGCGCTCGCGAAGCCATAACAGCCGCGGGTTGCGCCGCTGTAACGCGGCGCAACCGTCCATCTCACGCCGCGGCTCCGGACCGCGGCGATGGCGGCGTAGGGCGGCGGCATCGAGGCCGCGGCGACGGTTAGCGGCGCTGGTCCTCGATCCACTCGATCATGCGGTTGGGCGACGCGGGGAGCGCCGTGGCGCGCACGCCGATGGCGTCGCGGATGGCGTTGGTGACGGCGGCGAGCGGCGGGATGATCGGCACCTCGCCGACGCCACGCACGCCGTACGGGTGGCCGGGGTTAGGGATCTCGACGAGCAGCGTCTCGATCATCGGCAGGTCGAGCGCGGTGGGCATGCGGTAGTCGAGCAGCGTCGAGTTCTGCATGCGGCCATCGTCGCCGAAGACGTATTCCTCGGTGAGCGCCATGCCGACGCCCTGCGCGACGCCGCCCTGGATCTGGCCCTCGACGTAGTCCGGGTGCACCGCCTTGCCTACGTCTTGGGCGGCGGTGTAGCGCAGGATCTGCACCTTGCCGGTGTCCGAGTCGACCTCGACGTCGACGACGTGGCAGGCGAAGGCGGGGCCCGAGGTGGTGGGCGCGACGTCGGCCTGCGCCTGGATCAGGCCGCCGGTGGCCTGCAGCTGCGCGGCGAGCGCGGTGAGCGTGAGCTGCTTGCCGCCGGGGCCACGGATCACAGCGTCGGCGCCGTAGTGGACCTCGGTGCGGTCGCACTCCCAGATCAGCGCGGCGCGCTCCTCGAGCTTGCGGCGCAGGTCCTGTGCGGCCTCGTACACGGCCCAGCCGCCGGCGAAGGTCGTGCGGCTGCCGACGGTAGGGAAGGTGTAACCGACCGAGTCCGTGTCCACGGTGTGCGGCTTCACCTGCTCATAGGGGATGCCCATCGCCTCGGCGAACTGCATGGCGAGCGCGGCGCGGCTGCCGCCGATGTCGGCGGAGCCGATACCGAGCGCAACGGTGCCGTCCGGGTGGATCGAGGCGATCGCGCCGGACTCGCCGCCGATGTTGAACCAGTAGCCGGAGGCGACGCCGCGGCCGCGGTTGGAGCCGTGCAGCTCGGAGCGATAGTGGTCCGAGTCCCGCACGGCCTCGAGGCAGGCGACGTTGCCGATAGGGCCGAACTGCGCGCCGTCGACGCGGCGGTCGCCCTCGCGGGTGGCGTTCTTGAGGCGCAGCTCGACCGGGTCCATGCCGATCTCGCGCGCGACGTCGTCGACCATCGACTCGACGGCCCACTCGGCGGCGGGTGCAGCGGGCGCGCGGTAGGCCTGCACGCGGGGCTTGTTGTTCAGCACCTCCCACGCGACGGAGCGGAAGTTCGGGATGTCGTACGGCCCGAACGCCGCCATCGCCCCCGCGGTGAACGCGGACGCGGGGTACGCGCCCGACTCGTAGATGCCTTCCCAGTCGATCGCGACGAGTGTGCCGTCGCGCTTCGCGCCGATCTTGACGCGGAGGTGCGTGCCCGGGGTGGGACCGGTGGCCTCGAACACCTCGGCGCGGGTCATCGACATCTTCACGGGGCGGTGGCCCGCTTTGCGCGACAGCAGCGCGGCGAGCGGCTCCATGTAGACGGAGGTTTTGCCGCCGAAGCCGCCGCCGATCTCGGCGGGATTCACGCGCACCCGGGAGATCGGCTGCTTGAGCAGCGTCGCCACGTTGTCGCGCACGCCAAAGTAGGCCTGGGTGCTGACCCAGATGTTGATCTGGCCGTCCTCGCTCCACAGCGCGGTGCCGTTGTGCGGCTCAATGTAACCCTGGTGGTACATCGGCGTGTCGAACTCGCGCTCCATGACGATGTCCGAGGCACGGAAGCCGGCGTCGAGGTCGCCGCCGGTGAACTCGACCTTCTTCGAGACGTTCGAGGGGCGCTTGCCGTACTGCTCCGAGCCGCCGGAGCCGAAGAAGCCGAACACCTGCTCCGTGACCACGCTGTCGTGCAGCACAGGTGACTGGTCGCTCATGGCGCGCTGCAGGTCGACGACGGGCTCGAGCAGCTCGTAGTCGACCTTAATCAGCTCGAGCGCATCCTCAGCGATGTGCGAGTCGACGGCGGCGACGGCGGCAACGGCGTGGCCCCGGTAGAGCACCTTGTCGGAGGCGAGCACGTTGTCGAGCACCCAGCGCGCGCTGGCCGCTTCGCCCTCGCCGACGACGAGGTGCGTGTCGTCCTGGCGCGGGAAGTCGGCGTTGGTAATCACGGCGAGCACGCCGGGGAGCGCCTCGGCGGCGGTGGTGTCGATGTGGCGGATGATGGCGTGGGCGTGGGGGCTGCGCAGCACGCGGCCGTAGAGCATGCGAGCCATGCGCACGTCGGCGCCGTAGATCGCGCGCCCGTTGACCTTGTCGACGCCGTCCGGGCGGACGGGACGCGTGCCGACGACCTTCATGTTCTGGGAGTGCTCAGTCGCAACCACCGCTGTTCCTCTCGCTGGGCGGGCACGCGCCCGCAGGGCGCGCCATGTCCCGGGCATGATACGGGGTCCGCGGGGGACGGGCTGCCGCGGGCGCTCAGCCGCTCGCGCGCGCGGCATCGGCGGCGGCGGCAAACACTCGCCCGATGGAGGCGTCACGCTCGCGGTTGGTGACGAGTGGCATCACGAGCAGCTCGCCCATACCCGCTCGTAATAGCTCGCCAAGGCGGGCGACCACCTGTTGCTCATCGCCCCACACGATGAGCCCGTCGATCAGCTCGTCGCCGACAGCGCCCGCCTGCTGCGGCACGCCGGCCTGCTCGTACATCGCGCGGTAGAAGGGGATGGTGCTGTAGTTCACCACCTGGCGCTCCGCGGCCTCGCGGACGGCGGCGCGGTCGGTGGTGATGGCGACCGGCACGTGCGCGAAGAGCGGCGGCGCGGCG
>VGPB01000118.1 GCA_016875695.1 Chloroflexota bacterium
ACTGTCCAGATGCCCACATCCGCCACAGCACCTGGCGCAGTTCGTCGGACATCCCGGGTCGGCCCGGCCTGGCCATGCAACACCTCCCTGCATCCGGATGGGGTTGCACTGACCAGTTGAATTCACCCCGCCCTTCGTCGCACAAGCGGTTGGGCTGACTGCTGAGGTCGCCCCGATGGAGGGCGGAGTTACGTACACGCTGTTACGTGCAGACGGCCAGGACGTCGCCGGCGTGATGGACTTTCCGCCCGAGATGGGCAACGTCCCGCCGTACTGGGGAATCTACAGCGAAGTGGCCAACACCGACGCGTGCGTCGCGCGCGCAGCAGCAGCTTGGCGCGCAGGTGCTGCTGCCACCGACCGACATCATGCCCGGGCGCTTCGCAACACTGCAGGATCCGCAGGGCGCGGTGTTCAACGTCATGACGTCGAATCCCATGCCATAGCGCGGACGAGACGAGCCGCAGGGGCGCGACCGCGGGTGGTCGCGCCCCTGCGCCACGCACGGGCCTCGTGCGTTGCGCGCTAGGCCTCGACGGCGGGGGCGGCGCGGCGGCCGCGCAGCCGGTCGAACGCACGGCCAAAGTCGCCCGCCTCCCACGACACGAGCAGCTGCGCCGCGATACCGATGCTCGAGTACGTGCCGGAGACGATGCCGACGAGCAGCACGAGGAGGAACGACTGGATCGTCACGCCACCGAGCAGCAGCAGCGCGAGCACGGTGAGCAGCAACGTGATCGAGGTGTTGAGCGAGCGGCCGATGGTCTGCACGAGCGCGGCGTTGACGTTGTCTGCGAGCGGCGCCGTGGGCGCGAGCCGTACGTTGTCGCGGATGCGATCGAACACCACGATCGTGTCGTGCACGGAGAAGCCGATGACCGTGAGCAGACCGGTCACAAACATCAGGTTGACCTCGACGCCGAACAACTTGCCGAACAGCGAGAACGCGCCGAGCACGATGATCACGTCGTGCAGCGTCGCGGCGATCGCGCACATGCCGTAGCGAATCGGCTGCGGCACCGACGAGAACGCGAACGTGATGTAGGCGAGGATGGCGATCGAGGCGATCACCACGGCGACGGAGGCGTTGCGCACCGCGACCGTGGACACGACGGGCGAGACTGTGGCGAACTCCTTCACCTCGAACGGCCCGAAACGCGCTTCGAGCGCCGCCTCGATCGCGCCGCGCTCGCCGGGTGCAGGCGGGCGCGGGGTGGCGGTGACCGCCGGTGTCGCGCTCACCTCGGGCGTCGCGGTCGCGGCACCGCCAGCCGCCGGCGTCGTCACGGCGGTGGCGGTGGGCGCCGGCGCAGCGGTCGCGATCGCGACGGCAGCGGGCAGCGCGCCCGCGAGCCCGTGCGTGTCGGAGGCGGCGATATAGCCCGTATTGCCGCGCGCCTGCACACGATACACGGCGCCGCGCGCGCACTGCGTGTGTTGCTCCAGCACGCGCGCCTCGGTGTCGGCGGGCAGCGTCGCCGCCTCGATGCCGAACTGGCAGGGGTCGCCCTGGCGCACGGCGCGCAGCATTACGTCGCCGATCGCGCCCTCGGCGCCCAGCCGCACCGTCGCGCCGCCCTGGCTGCCGGCCGCGCCGGGCTCCACCTCGGAGAACGAGCCCTCGGGCACCTGCAGGCTGCGCGTGCGCACCAGGAACTCGCTCGCGCCAGTGGACTGGACGCGCGCCTCCTCGTGGCCGAGGCGCGCGAACTCCTCGCGCAGCTCGGGCTGCGCCACCGGCCGCGCGAACTGCACCAGCATCGTCGTGCCGGACGTGAACTCGATGCCCGGGCGCAGCGTCGGCGGGATCGCGAGCAGCACCAACGCAACGAGCGCCGAGGCCCCGCTCGCGAGGAACAGCCACTTGCGGCTGGAGACGAGATCGAGCGATCTCATCCGTCGCCGCCCACGGGCGCATGCTCCGGCACCGGCCGCAAGTCCGCGCCGAGCCAGTCCGGCCGCCGCGCGACCGCCGTGCCGATGAGCAGCCGCATGAACGAGCGCGTCACGATAATCGCCGAGAAGAACGACAGCGTGACGCCCACGGCAAGCGTCAGCGCGAAGCCCTGCACGAGCGGCGCCTCGAACGTGCCGAGTCCCGGCAGCGTGATCCCGCCGCCGAGCGCGTAGAGGATGCCCGTAGTGATCAGCGTGCTCGCGTTCGAGTCGCGAATCGACGGGAACGCGCGGCGGAACGCGCTCTCCAGCGCCGTCGAGTAGCTGCCGCCGTCGCGCAGCTCCTCCTTCAGCCGCTCGAATACGAGCACGTTCGCGTCGACGGCCATGCCGATCGACAGCACGAAGCCCGCGATGCCGGCGAGGCTGAGCGTGACGGGGATGAGCTTGAAGACGGCCAGCGAGATCAGCGTGTACACGATCAGCGCGCCCGACGCGACCGCGCCTGGCACGCGGTAGTACAGCACCATGAACAGGACCACGATCAGCAGCCCCACCTCGCCGGCCAGCACGGAGCGGCGCACGGCGTCCTCGCCCAGCGTGGCGTCCACGTTCTGCTCCTGCAGCACGGTGAGCTGGACCGGCAGCGCGCCGGCGTTGAGCTGCACGACGAGCTCGGCGGCGCCGGTGCGGCCCTCGGCCGACTCGCGCGGCATGCCGGTGATCGAGCCGCGGTCGTTGATCGTGCTCTGCACCACGGGCGCGGCGAGCTGCTCGTTGTCCAGGAAGATGCCGAGCTGCTGGTTCAGCAGCCGCCGCGTGATCTGCTCGGACAACGTCGCGCCGTCGTCGGTCCAGTTGAACTGCACGACCGGCGCGCCCAGCTGATTCATGTCGACGAAGGCGTTCGGCCGCAAGAAGCGCGAGGTGAGCGCGACCTGCTCGCCGCGCAGCTCGCCCACGGCCTGCACCCACTGGCCCTGGGTGTCACACGGCACGTTGCCCGGGTTGTTGCCCGTGACGCGCTCGCAGAACTGCAGGAGCGCCGTGCGGCCCAGCAGCTCGCGCGCCTCGGCTGGGGTGAGCCCGGGCAGCTGCACGGAGATGTTTGACTCCCCCTGGCGCGTGACCTCGGCCTCCGCGACGCCCGCGCCGTCAACACGCTTGCGCAGCACGCGGATCGTGCCCTCGATCGCGTCGTCGATGCTGGCCTCGGCGCCCTCCGGCAGCGTGCCGCGCAGCAGCAGGCGCGTGCCGCCCTGCAGGTCGAGCCCGAGTCGCATCTCGCCCCGCTCGAAGTCGCCGATCTGCACGCCACGGCCGTTCGGCCAAGGGATGCCGACCGGCAGGAAGTCGGCGGGCTGGCTCGGCCATACCGTGTACAGCGCCGCGGCGGCGACGACCATGATCAGCGCGACGGGCAGCAGGCGCCGGCGCTGCACCCTACGAGACCCGCGCCTGCCGGGCACTCTCGCCGGCCGGGGTGCTGACATAGGCGACCGCGTCCGCGGTCGCGCGCAGCTGCACGCCGGGCGCGGCCTCGAGGATCAGCTCGAGCGGGCCGTGCTCCTGCGTGCGGATCTCGCGCACGACAGCGTAGAAGCCGCCGGTCGTCACCACCTCGTCGCCCACGCTCAGCGCAGATACGTCGCGCTTGCGGCGCCGCTGCTGCGCGATCACCGGGCGCAGCAAGATGAAGTAGAAGGCGGCGATCACGGGCACGACGAACAGCAGGAACTCGCTCATCGCGCGACGCCGTCCGCCGCGGCCGACTGCGTCTCCTGCTGCGCGAGCGCGGCCGGCTCCTGCACCGGCTGGGCGGTCGCCCAGTCGGTGCCGTCGAGCTTCACCAGGTCGTCGCGCGAGTCCAGGCGATCGACGTAGAGCACGCCGTTGACGTGGTCCACCTCGTGCTGCAGCGCCTGCGCCAACAGGTTGCCCTCGGCGCGGATGCGGCGTTCCTTCCCCTGCTCGTCCAGTCCGCGCACCACCACCCGGTCGGCGCGCGTGAGGCTGCCGCGATACCCCGGCACCGAGAGGCAGCCTTCGTGCTCCATGCGTCGCGTGCCGGACTGGCGCACGATGACCGGGTTGACCAGCGCGAACGGCTCCTCGTCCGGGATGCCGAGCACGACCACGCGCAACGGCACCCCAATCTGCGGCGCGGCGAGCCCGACACCCTGCGCGGCGTGCATCGACTCGATCATGTCGCCGATCAGCCGACGGATCGCGTCGTCAACCTGTCGCACGCGCTTCGCGGGCTGGCGCAGCACGGGATCGCCGAGGTAACGGATTGGACGGACGGTCACGCGCGGCTCCGGTGGCGGGTGCACCGGTGATTGTAGGCCACCGCTCGCGCAGCGTCGCGGCTGCGCTAGCCCACCGTGAGCGGATCCACGTCGACGCTCCACCCGGCCGGCAGCTCCACGCCGCGCACGATGGCGCCGGGGTCCGGGCCGCGCACGAACAGCGCCCAGCGATGCCGCCCGCGCGCGCGCGCGACCGCCGGCAGCGTCGGCCCGAGCACGTCGACGTCGGGCACGCCGGCCGCAAGCCGGCGCAGCTCGCGCTCGACACGCAAGGCCTCCTCCAGCGCGAACTCGGCGCGCGTGTGCTGGAACTGCAGCCGCACGAGGCGCGTGAACGGCGGGTAGCGATGCGCCAACCGCCACGGCAGCTCGTCCTCGAAGAAGCCATCGACGTCGTAATCGGCGGCGCAGAGGATCGCGCGGTCGTCCGGCGCGAGCGTCTGCACGACCACATGCCCGTGGCGGTCGGCACGCCCCGCCCGCCCCGCGACCTGCGCGAGCAGCTGGAACGTCTGCTCGCGCGCGCGGAAGCCGCCCGTCCACAGCGAGTAGTCCGCGAGCACCACCCCGACGAGCGTCACGAGCGGCAGGTCGAGCCCCTTCGCGACCAGCTGCGTGCCGACGAGCACGTCCGCCTCGCGACGCGTCATGCGGCCGAGGATCGCGTCGTGTTGCTCGGCCGTGCGCGCCGTGTCGCGATCCAGTCGCTCGACGCGTGCGGCGGGGAACAGCGCTTGCACCTCGCGCTGCAGGCGCTGCGTGCCGGCGCGCAGCAGGCGCAGCGGCCGCCCGCACTCCTCGCAACGCTCACGAACCGGTCGCTGGCGGTTGCACTGGTGGCACACCAGGCGCCCGGGCGGGTCGTGCAGCGACAGCGCCACGTCGCAGGCGCGGCAGGCCGGGACGTGCCCTCCCGCGCACACGAGCGACCCCGCGAAGCCGCGGCGGTTGAGGAACAGGATCGCCTGCTCGCCGCGATCCAGCGTCTCCGCGAGCGCCCGCAGCAGCGCGTCGGAAAACAGCCGCTTCGCGCCGCGCATGTCGACGACGTCCACCTCCGGCAGGTCGGCCGCGGGCCACAGCTGCGTGCCGCCGCCCGGCTGCGCCACCGGCCGGAAGCGCCGCGGCAGGTCCACCCGCTCGATGCGCCCCTCGGCGGCCGCCTGCCAGCTGTCGGCGTCCGGCGTCGCGGTGCCGAGCACGAGCGCGGCGCCGCTGAGCGCCGCGAGCTCGCGCGCGACCATGCGCGCGTCGTAGCGCGGCGCGGGGTCCTGCTGCTTGTAGGTCCACTCGTGCGCCTCGTCGATGACGACCAGGCCGAGCTCCGGCTGCGGCGCGAAGATCGCCGAGCGCGAGCCGATCACCACGTCGTACGTCCCCGCCGCGATCGCGTGCCACTCGTCGAACGCCTCGCCCAGCGTCAGGCCGGAGTGCAGCACGCCGACGCGCCCCGGGAAGCGCTCCGCGAAGCGGCGCACCGTCTGCGGCGTGAGCGCGATCTCGGGCACGAGCACGATGCCGCGCCGCCCCCGCTCGACCGCGTGCTGCAGCGCGTCGAGGTAGACCTCCGTCTTGCCGCTCCCCGTGACACCAACGAGCAGCAGCGGCGCGAGCGGCGCGGGCGAGGCGGCCGCGTCCTGTCCCGCCGCCGTACACAAGGCGCGCTCGTCGTGCGCGCCGTCCGTGGCGTGCTCGCTGCGCGCGAACGCCG
>VGPB01000119.1 GCA_016875695.1 Chloroflexota bacterium
CCGCGCCGGCCACCGCCGTGCGCCCCCAGGCGCTCATCGAGGAGTCCGGCCGCTCCACCGAGTTCACGCTGCTCAGCCCCAACGCGCAGGCGCTCCGCCGCGTCGCCGCCGGCGACCCCGCCGAGCTCGTCCCCGCCGCCCGGGGCGTCGCCGTCCGCTCCATCGCCGGCGCCACCCTCGGTCACATCGAGGCCCGCGCCGGCCTGCGCCTCCGCCGCATGATGGAGGGCGGCAACACCTACGCCGTCGTGCTGCGCCGCGTCACCGACACCGAAGCCACCATCTACGTGCGCGAGACGCATCGCGACCCCTCGCTCGCCGATCAGCCCTCGTTCCTGCCTCCCGCCGCCGCGGCCGCGCGCCGCCGCGCCGCCCCCCGCGCCTTCACCAAGTCCTCCATGCTTCGCCACGAAGCCGGCATCGAGCTCGGCGACGACATGGAGGAGGAGGTCGAGCGCGAGAGCTGGGGGCCGCACCCGGGTCGCGACGACGACGACGAGGAAGACCTCGGCGACGCCGGCTTCGGCGACTCCGCCATGCTCGACGACGACGACGGCGACGAGCCCCTGCTCGACGACGACGACCCCATCAACCTCGGCACGGACGAGGACGAGTAAGCCCGCTGGCCCCGCCGCAGCAGTCGCCCGGCGGTTCCGCCCCGCGCGTCCTCATCTCGCGCGCCGAGAACGTCGCCGGCGAGGACTGGAACGACTACGCCACCCGCATCCGCGAGGCCGGCGGCGACCCCATCCCCGCCGACCTCGCAGCATGGCGCCCCGGCGACCCGCTCCCCCCGCTCGACGGCCTCGTGCTCACAGGCGGCGTCGACGTCGACCCCGCGCGCTACGGTGACGCGCCCCACCCCCGCCTCGGCGACATCAACCCCACGCGCGACGCCTTCGAGCTCGCGCTGCTGCAAGCCGCGCTCGCCACCGGCGTGCCCGTGCTCGGCGTCTGCCGCGGCCACCAGCTCTTCAACGTCGCCCACGGCGGCGCGCTGCTCCAGCACATCGAGGAGCGCGAGCCGCACCGCTCCCGCCACGATCCCAGCGACCGCGACGTCATCGCCTCCGGCTGGCACGACGTCGCGATCGCCACGAACAGCACCCTCGCGCGCGCCCTCGGCGCCGAGTCCACCGAGACGCTGCACGTGCGCGTCAACTCGCGCCATCACCAGGCCGTCACCACGGACCGCGTCGCCCCCGGCCTGCGCGTCACCGCCACCACCGAGGACGGCATCGTCGAGGCGCTGGAGGACCCCGCGCAGCGCTGGGCCGTCAGCGTCCAGTGGCACCCCGAGCGCCCCGAGCTCGCCCAGCGCGCCCTCTTCGAGGCCTTCGTCGCCGCCTGCCGCGAGCCACGCACGGGGTGACGCCGGCGCCCGCCGCGCTCATGGAATTGTTGCCCGAGGAGCCGCGCCAGGGAGGGGTACCGGCCCGTCCCTGCAGTTGAGTATCCTTGTTAAGACGGCGCGTGCCCGATGGAGCGATCGGGCCGCGGAGGCCACACTGACGATGTCCGAACAACGCCCCCGCATCGTCCACGAATCGGTCGCGGACGCGATTCGCCGCCTCGACATACACACGAAGCGATCCGAGGCGCGATACGAATGCCGTTCCGAGTTCGCTCTGGGAGCCGCCAGATGCAGTCACATGAAAGAGACTGCTGAGATCAGTCGATGGCTGAGCAGCTACTTGGCGGTCCAGAGCCTTCGCGCCGAGCATCCCGCTGGGCGCACGACTAGTACTCCTGCGGGGGCTACCAAACAGTCCACGTAAGCCACATGGAGCGGTTGACCGGTGAGGGCGTCGTCCTGCGCGACGCCCTCACCTTTCGCGAGCTCCGCGACGATGAGAGGAACGAACTCGCGAAGGTGAACGTCACCGGGTTCGTGGTCGCGGCCGGCGACGTCATCATCAAGGTCAACAAATGACTCGGGGTTCGGCGCAGGGCAAATGGCCGCCACGAGGTGAGGGGCGAGCTCTACGAGTATCACGCGTGGATCCGCCGCCACCCCCATCCCGGGCTGTTCCGCTGCGACACGGGCCACGGCGACACCAACGGCCTCCACACGCACGACTTCGTGCGGCGTCCGATGGGACCGCCGCCCCCCTTCATCTCGAGGACCTGCCGACGCTACCGGACGTGATTCGAAAAGCCGTCCGCGCGGCGACGGCCGTGTAGGTGGGCACCGAACGCGGGCCAAGCCGCGCGCGAGCTCACGGGCGCCCGATTCGAGGCTTCGTCGGCATAGACCAGCGCCAGCACCACTCGCGCCTGAGCCGAGCGAGCACGCCCGGCCGGTAGACGCCAGTCAGCGCACCTGCAAACTCCGCGATCGAGTCGGTCGCGCGCTCTCGCCTGTCTCGTCCCCTGTGCTGCCTACCCCAACATCGACTCGCGGAAGGCGACCGCCTCCCCCGCGTTCGCCGCGGCTTCCTCGATCGGCAGGATCGGGCTCGCGCTGAACGTTAGCCACGCCGTGAACGGCGCCGTCGTGCGCGCGAGTGTTGCCAGGCTGTCCCCCTCGATGATCGCCACGCCGCCCGAGCCGTCCGCGAACCCGTAGAACCCGCGGAACTCCGCCCCGGCCGGCGGCTGCCACTTGCTGAACAGCGTCAGCGACCGCTGCTCGCCCTCTTCGCTCGTGTCCGTGAACTCCCACTGCACGTGAAACAGCAGCGGTCTCCCCATCGGTCTTGCCGCGACTCCGCACGGTCTCGCTCGCCGGTCAAGCACAAGGTCGGGCGACCCCAACGGTCACCCGCGGTAAACTCAGCGTCAGCCAGGGGCGCCGCGTCGCCACGCGCCGCCCGCCCAGGGAGCCGCGCCCGTGGTCCAGGACCAGACCGAGCCCCGCATCCGCCCACGCCGCGTCGAGGACGAGCTCCGCGACTCCTACCTCGACTACGCCATGTCGGTCATCGTCTCGCGCGCGCTCCCCGACATCCGCGACGGCCTCAAGCCCGTGCAGCGCCGTGTCCTCTTCGGCATGCAGGAGCTCGGCGTCGGCCCCGCCTCCGCCTTCAAGAAGACCGCGCGCATCGTCGGCGAGGTCATGGGCAAGTTCCATCCGCACGGCGACGCCCCCATCTACGACACGCTCGTGCGCATGGCCCAGGACTTCACCCTCCGCTACCCGCTCGTCACCGGCCAGGGCAACTTCGGCTCCGTCGACGGCGACCCCCCCGCGCAGATGCGCTACACCGAGGCACGCCTCGCCCCCATCGCCGCCGAGATGCTCGCCGACCTCGACCGCAACACCATCGACTTCCAGCCCAACTTCGACGACTCCGTACGCGAGCCGGTCGTGCTCCCCGCGCGCATCCCCAACCTCCTGCTCAACGGCGCCAGTGGCATCGCCGTCGGCATGGCCACCAACGTCCCGCCCCACAACCTGCGCGAGCTGTGCGACGCCATCACCCACATCCTCGACCGCTGGCCGCAAGGCGCCGAGCACGCCACCGTCACCATCGACGAGCTCATGCAGTTCGTGCACGGTCCGGACTTCCCCACCGCCGGCGCCATCTTCAACCGCGCCGAGATCCGCCAGGCCTACGCCACCGGCCGCGGCCGCATCACGATGCGCGCCAGGCTCGAGCAGGAAGAGATCCGCCCCGGCCGCATAGCCATCGTCGTCACCGAGCTCCCCTACCAGGTCAACAAGGCCACGCTCATCGAACGCATCGCGGAGCTCGTGCGCTCCAAGCGCCTGGAAGGCATCTCCGACCTGCGCGACGAGTCCGACCGCGACGGCATGCGGATCGTCATCGAGCTCGCACGCGGCGCCGCTTTCGCCACCGTGCGCAACCAGCTCTTCAAGAACACCGCGCTGCAGCAGAACTTCGCCGTCAACATGCTCGCCCTCATCGACGGCCAGCCGCGCGTCGTCGCGCTGCACGAGGCACTCGAAGCGTTCATCGCGCACCGCCGCGTCGTCATCCGCCGCCGCGCCGAGTTCGACCTCGAGAAGGCGCAGGAGCGCGCGCACATCCTCCAGGGGCTGCTCATCGCCATCGGCGCGCTCGACGCCGTGATCGCCACAATCCGCGCCGCCGCCTCCGCCGACGCCGCCAAGACCGCCCTGCAGCAGCCCCCGTTGGAGCTCTCCGAGCGCCAGGCTCAGGCCGTCCTCGACATGCAGCTGCGCCGCCTCGCGCAGCTCGAGCGCCAGCGCATCGAGGAAGAGCACGCCCAACTCGTGCAGCAGATTGCCTACCTCGAAGACCTGCTCGCAAACCCCGCAAAGATCGACGGTCTGATCCGCGACGACTGCGTCGAGCTCAAGGAGAAGTACGGCGACGCGCGCCACACCGTCGTCTACGACGCGCCCGTGGACGAGTTCTCCGAGGAAGACCTCGTCCCCCATCAGCGCATCGTCGTCACGATCTCGGACCGCGGCTACATGAAGCGCGTCCCACTGGAGACCTACCGCCCGCAGGGGCGCGGCGGGCGCGGCATCACCGGCATGGTCACGCGCGACGAAGACGCCGTCCGCCACCTACTCGTGTGCGACACCCACGACGCCATCCTGCTCTTCACCGAGCGCGGCCGCGTCTACTCGCTGCGCGGCTACGAGGTGCCGGAGGGCTCACGCACCGCGCGCGGCGTCCCCGTCGTCAACCTCGTCGAGATGGACCCCGCCGACCGCGCCACCGCCGTCATCGGCGTCGCCGACTTCGCGCGCGACTCGCTCATGCTCGCCACCACGCAGGGCGAGGTGAAGCGCACGCCGCTCAACCAGTTCGAGTCCGTGCGCCGCTCCGGCCTGATCGCGATGGACCTGCCGCCCAACGACGAGCTCGTCGCCGCGCGCACCGCGCGCGACTCCGATGACGCGCTGCTCATCAGCTCGGACGGCCAGGCGATCCGCTTCCCCGTCTCCACGCTGCGCGTCGCCTCGCGCGCGTCCGGCGGCGTGCGCGGCATGCGCCTCGCCGCCGGTGCGCGCGTGATCGCGCTCGTCATGGCCTCCGACGGCACCGACCTGCTCGTCGTCTCCGAGCGCGGCATCGGCAAGCGCACGCCGATGGCCGAGTACCCCGTGAAGGGCCGCGGCGGTCAGGGCGTGATCACCTTCAAGCTCAGCGCGCGCTCCGGCCCACTCGCCGTCGCGCGCGGCGTCAACGCCAGCGACCAGGTCATCCTCGTCTCGCGCGAAGGCATCGTCATGCGCACCCGCGCCGACCTGATCAGCCAGCACGGCCGCTCCACGCAGGGCGTCGCCGTCATGAACGTCGACACCAACGACGCCGTCGCCGCCGTCGCGCAGATCGACCTCGGCCCCGACGCCGGCGCCTGAGGCCACACCGTGCCCGATCCCGCCGGCAACGAGTTCGCGCTCATCGAGCGCATCCTCACGCGTCTCGGCGACGCCGCCGCGCTCGACATCCTCATCGCACCGGGCGACGACGCCGCGGCATGGGGCCCGTTCACCGGCGCCGTCGTCGCCAGCGTCGACGCCTTCACCGAAGGCGTGCACTGGCGCGCCGACACCATGTCGTACGAGGACGTCGGCTGGCGCACCGCCGCCTGCAGCCTCTCCGACATCGCCGCCATGGGCGCGCACGCCGATACGCTCCTGCTCGCCGCCATCCTCGGCCCGGCGCTCACGCTCGGCGAGCTCGACGCCTTCGTCGACGGCCTCGCCGCCGCGTGTCGCGAGCACGGCGTGCGCGTCGCTGGCGGCGACATCGTGCGCGGTGCGCACACCGCGTTCACGGCCACGGTGCTTGGCACCGCGCGGCTCGATCGCGCCGGGCGCGCGCTCGTGCTGCGCCGCG
>VGPB01000120.1 GCA_016875695.1 Chloroflexota bacterium
CGAGCTGCTCGCCGCCGCCGGCGCATCTCGCAGCGCTGCACCCGAAGCCGACGACGCCACGCTCGCGCTCGTCGCCTCGCCGTGGAACCCGGCGCTGCGCGCGCTGCTCGTCTCAGGCGCAGGAGACGCCGCACTCGCTTGCGCCGTCGACGCGCTCACGCTGCCGGAGCCGGCCGCGCTGCTGACCGGCGCGGCCGCGGTGCTCACGGAGCCCGTCTCGGCCACAGCGGAGGAGGGGCCGGCGCGCGCGTTCACATTCCGCCGGCTCGGCCAAGCGGAACGCACCGTGGAGGGCACGCTCGCCGGTACCACCACCGTCACGTTCGTGGCGACCGCGGCCGCCGAGCACGCGCATGGCGAGCCAGAACTGCTCGTCTCGACGCCGACGACGCTCGAGCCCCACTCGAACCTGGGCGTGGAGCTCAACGGCACGCTCGTGCAGACGCTCGCGCTCGAGCGCGGCGGCGTGCGCGCGCCCTACCGGGTGCAGTTGCCCGCGACACTGCTCCAGCCGGGCCCGAACAGCCTACGCGTGCGCACCACGCTGTACCCTGAGCGCGCGTCGCCGACGCCTGCGCGTTCGAGGCGAGCGAGCGCGTGTGGGCGATACTGCACGACGACTCCGCGCTCGCCCTCCCGGATGACAGCGACCAGCGGCCCGGGGGCGGATCGCTGGCGACCCTGCCCTACCCGTTCGCCGGCAGCGGCGGCCTGCGGGACACGACGATCGTCGTCGACGCGACGCGCGCCGCCTCCCTCCGCGCGAGCCTCGACGCGGCGACGGAACTCGGGCGCGCGAGCAGCGGCCCCGCCGAGTTCGATGCGCTGCCGCAGGCCGAAGCCACCGCCAAGCGGCTCGGCAAGCGCCACCTCGTGCTCGCCGGCATCGACGCCGGCAGCCCGCTCGCGGGCGCGGTCGAGCGCGCGCTGCCGGTCGTGCTGCACCCCGACGGCACGCGCGAGCTCGTCAAAGGCGACGCGCGGCTCGGTGGCGTGCTGAGCGCAACCCGTATCGGCGTGGCCCAGGTCAGTCCGGTGCCCTAGCCGCCCGGCTTCACGCTGCTGGCCGTATCGGATTCCGACGACGAGGCGCTCGGCTGGGCGAGCGCGGGGCTCGCGCGCCGGCTCGACGGCACGGTCGCGGTGTTCCGCACCGCCGACGCCGTGAGCACGTTCACGCTCGAACGCCTCGCCGCTCTGGCGGCGGTGGAGGACCGCTTCACGCCGCGGGAGTCGCTCGTGCGGCAGCTGGCGGCGTTCGCGCTGGTCGCGGCGGGCGCGGTCGCCGTGCTCGTGCTGTGGATGCAGCGCGGGCGGCTGCCGCTGCGCGGCTAGCCCAGCTCCACCGGCGGGCGCCGGTCCCACACCACCTGGCGCTCGACGAGCGCCGCGACCTCCGCCGGGGCGAAGCCGAGCAGCGACTCGAGCAGCTCGCGGCTGTGCTCGCCCATCAGCGGCGAAGTGCCGCGCACCCCGCCCGGCGTGCGTGAAAGCTTCACCGGCGTGTTCACCAGCGGCAGCGTGCCCAACGAGCGGTGCGGCGTCGGCACGAACATGTCGCGCTCGGCGAGCTGCGGCAGGCGCGTCACCTCCTCGATGGTGTTGAGCGGGCCGCAGGGGATGCCGTAGCGCTCGAGACGCGCCACCCACTCGGCGGTTGCGCGCGTGCGAAAGGCGATGTTGAGCTGCGGCTCGAGCTCCGCGTGGTGCACGCTGCGCGCGTCGGCGGTGGCGAAGCGCGGATCATCGATGAGGTCGACACGGTCGAGCTCGGCGCAGAGCAGCGCCCACTGGTTGGGGACGGCCCACGCCAGCGCGAGCACGAACCAGCCGTCCGCCGTGGGGAACGCCTGGAACGGCACCGCCCACGAATGTCGCGTCCCGAGCGGCTGCGGGTTCTCGCCGGTCAGGAAGTAGCGCATGAACGCGTTCTCTTGGATCGCCACCTGGCAGTCGAGCATCGATATGTCCACCAGCTGGCCGAGCCCCGAGCGCGCGCGCTCGTGCACCGCGGCAAGGATGCCGACCGCCGCGTACAGCCCCGCCGCGATGTCGCCCAGCGATGTGCCCGGCTTCACTGGCGGCCCGCCCGGCTCGCCGGTGACCGACATGATGCCGCCGGCGCCCTGCACCACCACGTCGAGCGCGGGGCGCGCGCTCAGCGGGCCCGTGCGCCCGTAGCCGGAGATCGCCGCGTACACGAGCCCCGGGTGCTCCCGCGCGAGCACCTCGTAGCCGACGCCGAGGGCGTCGAGCGTGCCCGGCCGGAAGTTCTCGACCAGCACGTCGAACTCCCGCACGAGGCGCACGAACAGCGCACGCCCCGCTTCCTCCTTGAGGTCGATGGCGACGCTGCGCTTGCCGCGGTTGACGCTGAAGAAGTAGCCCGACTCCCCATCGCGCGCCAGCCCCATCGTGCGCGCCACGTCCCCGAACGGGGGCCGCTCGCACTTCACGACGTCGGCGCCGAGGTCGCAGAGGATCATCGTGCAGAAGGGCCCCGCGAGCACCCAGCTCAGGTCGAGCACGCGCAACCCGGCAAGCGGGCCGGAGGGCGGATCGGGCGGTAGCGGCGTCGTCATTGGTGCCTCGCGTCGTGGTCGCGTGGGATCGCGCGGATGCGCCCGCGCAGCGTCGGGCGCGGCGCGCGCGTTGACAAGCGCGGCGGCCGGGCGAAGGATGCGCGACGACCCTAGAGCGCTACCCGCCGGACCGCCGGTGCGACTGCTAGGAGCCGCGTGATGAGCGCGATGCCGCGCCTCGACTGGGACGCACTCACCGACGAAGCGGTGGAGCTGCTGTCCACCTACCTGCGCATCGACACGACGAACCCGCCCGGGCACGAGACCCGCGCAACACAGTGGCTCGGCGAGCTGCTCGCCGCCGAGGGCGTGCCCTTCCGCACCTACGCACGGCACCCGGACCGCGCCTCGCTCGTGGCGACGCTGCCCGGCGACGGCTCGCGCGGGCGGCCGCTGGTGCTGCTCAGCCACACCGACGTGGTGCCGGCGGAGCCCGCGCACTGGCGGGAGGAGCCGCTGAGTGGCGCCGTCCACGACGGCTACGTGTGGGGTCGTGGCGCGATAGACATGAAGGGCATGGGCGTAATGCAGCTAATGACGCTGCTGCTGCATCGGCGCCTCGGGCTGCCGCTGCGCCGCGACCTGACGCTCATCGCCGTCGCCGACGAGGAAGCGGGCGGCACCGAGGGCATCGAGTTCCTCGCCGAGGCACACCCGGAGTTGCTGGCCTGCGACTTCGTCATCAACGAGGGCGGCATGGGCGCGCACGAGACGTTCGGCGTACGGCGCCCGGTCTTCAACGTGGGCGTCGCGGAGAAGGGCCCGCTCTGGCTGCGCCTGCTCACCACGGGCACGCCGGGGCACGGTTCCGTGCCGCACGGCGACAACGCGCTGGAGCGGCTGGTGCGCGCACTGGAGCGCGTGCAGCGCTGGGAGCGACCGTTCGAGCAGACGCCGGAGGTCGCGCTGTACTTCGAGCGCCTGCACAAGAACGGCGTGCTCACTGAGGCGCCGAGCGCGGGCTCGCTGCGCGTCCTCGCGGCGCAGCACCCGCGCGTGCTCTCGCTGCTGACGAACTCGGTCAGCCTCACGAGCATGACCGCGGGCATGAAGCACAACGTGATCCCCGCGCAGGCCGAGGCGACCCTCGACGTGCGGCTCGTCCCCGGCTACGACCCGGCGCGCTTCATCGACCAGTTGCGCGCCGTGATCGACGACCCGCTGGTGCGCATCGAGACCGTGTTCGAGGCCTCGACGCCGATATCGCCCGTCGGCACGGAGCTGTACCGCGCCATCGAGCGCGCCGTGCACGACGTGATGGAGGATGCCGCGGTCGCACCCAGCGTCTCCACCGGCTTTACCGACTCGCGCGCGTTCCGCCGCCTCGGGGTGCCCGCGTACGGGTTCATCCCGGTGCTGCTCGAGCCCGACGCGAACGCCGGCATGCACGGCAACGACGAGCGGCTCGCCATCGACCAGCTGCGGCTAGGCATGCAGATCCTCTTCGCGACCGTGCGCGAGGTCTGCGGCTGACGGCTCGCTGACGCGCCGGGAATCGCTTCGCGCGCTCAGAGCTGCACGACCGCAAGCTGCGGGCCGTCCCTCAGGCGGGGGCACGGAGCGGCTCCGGATACTTGTACGGCGAGAACGCGCGGCATACGCCGGCGTCGTGAAGCGGGTACGAGCGCAGTCCGGTGCCGCGACACCCGACCGCCGGGACGGAGAGGACAGCAGCCGCGTGGGCATCCAGCATCTAAGCATCCGCACGAAACTGTTCGCCGGGTTCGCCACCATCATCGCGCTGTTCATCGTGAGCGGGGCGGTGGCGGCGATGTCCCTGCGCTCGGCAGGCCACACCGCAGACGTGATCTGCGAGGAAGGCCTGCGGATCGAGCAAGAGTTCCGCCACCTCCAGGTGGCGATCAGCGAGCTGCGGGCCATCGACCTCGCATTCATCCTCGCCCCGGAAGCCCAACGCGAGCAGCTGCTCGCGGAGATGGACGAGCACCACGAGACCATCGAGCACGCGTTCGCCGGCCTGCTCTCCCACAAGGGCATCACGCCCGAGGTGCGCAGGGAGCTCGAGGAAGCGGAAGAGGCCGTCAACAGCTGGAGTGCCGCCACCGAGGCGACGCTGATCGAAGACGTCACGAACGGCGACCTCAAGGTGCAGCGCATGCCGCGCTGAGCGGTGAGACGCTCGAGGCGTACACGCACGCCATCGAGCTCCTGGAGCACGCCGCGGGCAAGGTCGCGGAGCACGCGGAGGCGACGGACCACACGGCGCAATCCGTCGTGAGCCGCTCAACGATGATCGTGATCGCGCTCGCCGTGCTCGCCACCCTCGTGGCCGCAACGATCGCGTACGGCCTCGCGCGCAGCATCGCCGGCGGCGTGCGCCGCATGCAGGTCGCGGCCCAGAGCATCGCGGTCGGCGACCTCCAGCAGGATGTGACCACCGACAGCTGCGACGAGATCGGCCAGATGGCCGCGGCGTTTCGCGACATGATCGAATACCTCCACGGCATGGCGAACGCCGCCGAGGCGATCACCGTCGGCGACCTCTCCGTCGAGGTCTCGGCGAAGTCCGAGCGCGACGTGTTGGGCAACGCCTTCGTCTCCATGCAGGGCTACCTAGGCGAGACCGCCTCCGCCGCCGAGCAGATCGCCGGCGGCAACCTCACCGTCCGCGTCACCCCGAAGTCGCCACGCGACTCGCTGGGCAGCGCGTTCGCGGTGATGATCCAGCGCCTCCACGAGACGCTCTCCGGCGCCGCCGCGACCGCAGACCGCCTCGCCGACGCCCGCACCCAGCTCGCACGCTCCGCCGACTAGGCCGCCCAGGCCACCCAGGAGGTCGCCCGCATCAGCCAGCAGGTGGCGGAGGGCACGGGCCAGCAGGCGGCCGGCGCCCAGTCCGTCAACGACCGCATGCTCCAGCTCTCCAGCGTCATTAGCAGGGTGCTGAGAAACGGCTGGCGAGGGAGTTGTCGGAGGTCGGTCGGCGCGTAGGATGGGGCTGGCGTGGGCATAGCCTGGAGGTGCCCCGTGCGAGGCGACGCTGAGCGTCAGGCCAACATGCTGCTGGCGGTGACGCCTGACTCCTCCATCCCCGAGGATCATCTGACCCGCCGCATCAAGCCGACCGTCGAGTCGGTGCTGGCGCGGCTGTCGCCATTGTTCGACATGATGTACGCCGAGGGCGGCCGCCCCTCGATCCCGCCGGAGCACCTGCTCAAGGCGAGCCTGTTAATC
>VGPB01000121.1 GCA_016875695.1 Chloroflexota bacterium
TGATCGCGCCGACCACCTGCGGTTCGTCTCCCGTGCGCTCGCAGACGGCGAGGGTCTGCGCCTCTGCCTGTGGGCTCAGCTGGCGGTGATGGACGTGTGGCGTCGATGGGCGGTCGTGCAGGCCGGCCCAGCCTGCTTCGCGGTGGCGAGCGCGCCAACGGTACGTGGTGGCACGGCTCGCCCCGACCTGCCCGCCTGACGCCGCGGTCGATGCGCCGGTCAGCATCGCTTCTACCGCGCGGCACCGGGCCTCGTACGAATAGCGCATGCGCCGGGGCGGGGCAGCATCACTCATCGGAACCTCCTTCGGAACTCGGAGCTTTCGCAACCCCAAGTCTCGTCGGATGTCCCCCTGCAGTCAGCCGTCTCGCAGGTATATAATCAGTACAGCTAGCGTGGCGACACGTACTCGCCGAGAAACGTGCCGCCGAGCACGTGCACGTGCGCGTGCTCCTGCGACTGCATGCCGTGCATCCCGGAGTTCGAAGCGAGCCTGAAGCCCGCGGGGCAGAAGCGGCGGCCCATCTCCTCGGCGACGCGTCCGACCTCGCCCATGTCGCGCCAGAGCTCGCGCTGCGTGAGGTGCTGCCTGGGCATCGCCAGCAGCATCACGGGCACCCAGCGCAGCACGTTGCGGATGACGATCGCGCCGTCCGATTCGTAGAGAATCTCCGCGGGCTCGCGACGCGCGACGATCTCGCAAAAGATGCAGTAGCGCGGCAGCACGCGAGCCGGTACCTTCCGGGCGGACAGCCTTCCAGACGGTGGGGCGCGCGGCCAGTCTAGGAACCGCCCCGCGGCAGCGTCAAACGGCGCCGAGAGGTGACGATGGCCCGCATCGAACCATTCCGCGCGCTGCGCTACGACCCGGCGCGCGTGGCCCCCGGCAGCGTGCTCGCGCCGCCGTACGACGTCGTCACGGCGGAGCAGGTCGCCGCGCTGCGCGCGCGCTCGCCGTACAACATCGCGCACGTCGAGTCCTGCGCGCCAACGCCCGAGGGCTACGCGCAGGCTGCTGCCCTCCTACGCGCGTGGGAGCGCGAGGACGTGCTGCTGCGCGAGGAGCAGCCGGCGCTGTACGCGTACGAGCAGCGCTTCACGGCCGAGGGACGGCCGCACGCGCGGCGCGCGCTGTTCGCCAGGCTCCGGATCGCGGCCCCGGGCGGCGGCGGGGTGCGGGCGCACGAGGCGACGATGGCCGGCGCGCGCGCCGACCGGCTCGCATTGCTGCGCGCCACGCGCACGCACGTCTCGCCGATCTTCGTGCTCGCGCCCGACCGCGGCGGCGCGTTGCGCGCAGCGCTCGACGCCGCCGCCGCGGATGCGCCCGCGTTCGCGGCGAGCGATGCAGCTGGCGACGAGCACACGCTCTGGCCGCTCACGGAAGGCGCTGCGCACGCCGCGCTCGCGGACGCGCTGGCCGCCGAGACGCTGACGATCGCCGATGGACACCACCGCTACGCAACCGCGCTCGCCTACCTCGAGGAGCGCGGCCTCGAAGTGCTACCTGCCACCGCGCCGGAGCGCAGCGTGCTCGCTGCGATCGTGCCCGAGGAGGACGCGGGCCTCGTCGTGCTGCCGATCCACCGGCTCGTGCGCGCGGGCGTGCCCGCGGATCTCGCGGCGCACCTCGCCGCGCTGTACGAGGTCACGCCCTTCGACGGCGCGTGGAATGCCGCCGGCGCAGCCGCGCTCTGGGCGCGCGTGCGCGAGCACGCGAGCGCGCTGCCGTGCTTCGGCGTGATCGGGCTCGAGGGACGCTCGCTGCACCTGCTCCGCGCGCGTTCCGCGCCGGCGCTCGACGCCGCGCTACCCGCGCGCTGGTCCGCCGCCGCGCGTGCGGTCGACGTGCTCGTGCTCAACGAGACGATCCTCGAGCCGCTGCTCGCGCTCGACGCCGCGGCGCGCGCCGCCGGCGAACGCGTCGCGTTCAGCGAGGACGCCGCCGAGGCGTGGCGCGCGGTAGCCGCCGGCGATGCGCAGCTCGCGTTCCTCGTGAACGCGGTGCCCGTGCCGCAGATCATCGCCGTCGCCGACGCGGGCGAACTGCTGCCGCAGAAGTCGACGTTCTTCTATCCGAAGCTTGGCACGGGCCTCGTGCTCAACCCGCTGGACTGAGCGACAAGCGCGCAGCCGCCGAGAGGAACGCCGCAGTGAAATCGTACGAGGCGATCGTGACGATCGCGGCCACGCCGGAACAGGTCTGGGCGCTGCTGACCGACGGCGCGGGCATCGCGCAGTGGGACTCCGACGTCGTGCGCGTCCAGGGCGAGATCGCGCCGGGCGAGACGATCCGCGTCGTGTCGACCGCAAACCCCGGACGCACGTTCCCCGTACGCGTGACGGTCTTCGAGCCGGGTCGGCGCATGGTGTGGTCCGGCGGCATGCCACTCGGCCTGTTTCGCGGGGTGCGCACGTTCACGCTCACGCAGAGCGCCGACAGCACGACGACGTTCACCACGCGCGAGGAGTACACCGGCCCGCTGCTGCCCCTGATGTAGCGCATGATGCCGGACCTCGCACCCTCGTTCCAGCAGTTCGCGAGCGGGCTGAAGGCGCGCGCGGAGCGCGCCGCCTAGCGGCGTGCGCGGGCTGTGCTTCCTATGCAGGAGTTGTTGGAGCGTCACGGTGCACCACAAGGCTCTCCCTGCTTACTGCCGGCTTCGTCAAGCACACAGCAGCAGGGGGAAGGCCCAACCTGGAACAACCTTCGCAGGAAGTACAGCTAGCCAGCCCGCACCAGCGCCATCAGTTGATCGAGCGCGGCGCCCCAGCCGTCGTGGAAGCCCATCTCGGCGTGGCGCTGCGCATCGGCGGCGTCCTCGTGTATCACGTAAGCCGTGTACTTCGTGCCGCTCCCGTGCGGCTCCATCGAGATCACCGCGGTGAACAGCAGGTCGCCCTCAGCGCGCTTGTTCGGCCGGAAGCCCGCGCCGAGCGCGCCCGTCCATACCAGCCGCCGGTTCGGCACCACCTCCAGGTAGCAGCCCGTGCCCTGCGGCACCTCCTCGCCCTCCGGGTTGCACATCACCACGCTGAAGATGCCGCCCGGGCGCAGGTCCACCGCGGCCGTGGACCACGGCGCGGGCGTGAACCACTGCCGGAGCTGCTCCGGCTCGGTCCACGCGCGCCACACCCGCTCCGGCGGCACGTCGATCACCCGCTCGAGGACCAGGTCGCGCTCCGGGTCGCGCTCGTCATGCACCGTCTGTGCGGCCTGTGTCATCGCGCACATCCCTCCCTTGCACCAGAAACGCATCGAGTTGGTCGAGGCGGTGCTCCCAGCGCGAGCGCTGCCCGGACAGCCAACGCTCCCCGGCCTCCAGCGCCTGCGGGGCGAGCCGGTACGTGCGCACCCGCCCGCGCTTCTCCGAGCGCACGAGCCCGCACCGCTCCAGCACGCCCAGGTGCTGCGCGAACGACGGCAGCGCCATATCGAAACCCCGCGCCAGCACGCTCATCGCCGCCGGGCCCGCGGACAGCCGCTCGACGACCGCGCGCCGCGTCGGGTCGCCGAGCGCGCGGAACAGCACCTCGACCGTCGCGGCTGGTTCCTTAGGCATATGCCTAAATAACGCGGCGGCGTGCACGCTCGTCAACTCTCGGCGCCAGCGGCCGATGGCGCAGCGCTTGCCCCCATCGGCTGCCCCGCGTAGCCTCGACAGCGATGGAACTGCGCGACTTCCTCTCGCTCGCCCAGATCCTGATCTCGAGCGTGCTGATCATGCTCGTGCTGCTGCAGGTCAAGGGCACGGGGTTCGGGGCGGCGCTCGGGGGTCAGGACCAGACGTTCCGCACGCACCGCGGGCTGCAGCGTTCGCTGTTCCGGCTGACGATCGTCGTCACCGGTGTCTTCCTCGCCTTCTCCGCGTGGAGCGTCGCTGCCGCGTAGCGGCCCGCCAGCCGTGCCGCCCGCACTCGCCCGCCGGCTCCCCTCGCTCGCGTTGATCGCCGGCCTCGCGCTACTCGCGGCGCTATGGCTGCTCGCCGGCGGCGACGCCGCCTCGTCCGGCCCGGGCGCCGGCGCGGACGGCGCCACAACCGATGCCGCGGCACGCGGCACCTACGTCGAAGGCGTGCTCGGGCGCCCAGCACACCCGACGCCGTTGTTCGCCCGCCCCGATGAGGTCGACGCCGACCTCGCGGCGCTGCTCTTCAGCGGCCTCACGCGCATCGCCCCGGACGGCACCCCGCTGCCCGACCTCGCCGCGCGCTGGGAGGTCACGCCGGACGCGCTCACGTACACCTTCCACCTGCGCGGCGGCCTCGCGTGGCACGACGGCGCGCCGCTCACCGCCGCCGACATCGCGTTCACCGTCGCGACGGTGCAGGCCGCCGGGTTCCAGGGCCCCTCGACGCTCGCCGCGCGGTGGGCGGCGATCCAGGTCACCGCCGCCGACAAGCGAACCGTCGTGATCCGCCTGCCCGCCCCCGCCGCCGGCTTCCTCACCCAGGCGGCGCTCGGCATCCTCCCCCGCCACCTGCTCGGCGGCCTGAGCCCGGGCCAGCTGCTCGACGACCCGTTCCAGCGCGCGCCCGTCGGCAGCGGCCCGTTCCGCCTCGTGGCGCTCGACGGCGCGCGCGCACTGCTCGAGGCGAACCCCAGTTACCACCTCGGCGCCCCACAACTGCGCCGCCTCGAGCTGCGCTTCTACGCGGACGCTCCCGCGCTCGCGCACGCGCTCGAGGACCGTGAGGTAGACGGCGCGCTGCTGACTGGCGCCTCCGTGCCTCCCGCAGTCGCCGCGGCGCGGCCGGACCTGCGCGCAAGCACGCTCGTCACGGCGACGTCTCTAGTCCTCTACTGCAACACCCAGCGGCTGCCACTCGCCAACCTCGGGCTGCGCCGCGCGCTCGCCGCGAGCCTCGACCGCGCGGCGCTCGCCGCGATGAGCGGCGCGCTCCCCGGCGACGGGCCCATCGTCCCCGGCGCGTGGCCACACCACACCGCCGCCTGGCCGGCCGCCGCCGAGGCCGGCGCGCTGTTCGACGCCGCGAGCTGGCCGCGCCGCAAGGACGGCACGCGCGCGCGCAACGGCGAGGCGCTACGCCTGCAGCTGCTGACGAACGCCAACGCCGACCGCGTCGCGCTCGCGACCGCCATCGCCACGCAGCTCGAAGCGCAAGGCGTCGCCGCGCACCTCACTGTGCTGCCCGGCGGCGAGCTGCTGCGCGACCGCATCGCGCCGCGCGACTTCGACCTGCTGCTGTTCGCGTGGGACCACGGCGCCGACCCGGACCCTTACCCCGCGTGGCACACGTCGCAGATCGGCGCGGGCGGCCGCAACGTCGCGGGCTTCCACGACCCCGACTCCGACGCGCTGCTCGAGGCGGCGCGGCTGACGCTCGACCAGAGCGAGCGCCGCGAGCTGTACGCGCGCTTCAGCGATCGCTTCGCCCAGCTCGCGCCCGCTGTCGTGCTCACGCATCCGCGGCGAGCGTACGTGCGCCCGTACGCGCTCGAGGCGCCCGACCCGGGGCTGCTCTACCAGCCATCGAGCCGCTTCTGGGACGTGCAGCGCTGGCAACTCGCGCCCTAGCTGTACTGACTACATACCTGCGAGACGGCTGACTGCAGGGGGACCTCCGACGAGACTTGGGGTTGCGAAAGCTCCGAGTTCCGAAGGAGGTTCCGATAAGTGATGCTACCCCGCCCCGGCGCATGCGCTATTCGTACGAGGCCCGGTGCCGCACGGTAGAGGCGATGCTGACCGGCGCATCGACCGCAGCGTCAGGCGG
>VGPB01000122.1 GCA_016875695.1 Chloroflexota bacterium
AGCGCGTGCGGCAGCGCCTGGTTCAGCGCCAACCGCTCCGCCGGAGCGGCCGCCCAGCGTTCGGCCAGCGCGGCCCTCGCGGCGGTCGCGAGGCGCTCGATCCAGAACGGTTCGTGCTTCGCGACTGCCCGCTGCGCCATGCTCAGGCGCTTCGTGAGCGCGTCGCTGAGCACCGGCAGTCGCGCGCCGGCGACGAAGCCGAGCGCGGCGAGCGCCGCGCCGTCGAGCCGCGCGCCCTCAAGCGTCGCGATGCGCTCCAGGCGCAGCGCCCCGTCGACGCCGGCGACCGTGAGGGCGCGATCGGTGACCTCGAGGACGGTCCCTGCTTCGGCGCCGTCCGGCCCGGGGAGCACGGTGGCCTTCTGCACGACCACGGCCTCACCGGCAAGGCTCAGCAGCTTCGGCAGGCCGAGCGCGTTCTCGTACGGCCCGAAGTCCAGCGCACGCACGAGCGCGTCGAGCGTGTGTACGGGCACGCGCCAGTCGAGCACGGCGGCAGCCGCGGGCCGGCGGGAGCGCCCAAAGTAGCTGCGGCGCTCGTCTGCCTGCGGCTCGAGCGTGGCGGTGCCCGCGGTCAGCTCCGGCATGAGCTCGGCGAACGAGTGCAGCGCCGCCTCGTAGCACGCGGCGTTCAGGCTCGGCGCGGTGGCGCGCGGGCCGACCGCGAACGTGACCTGCTTGAGCACGGCGCCGGCGTCGACGGCCGGCTCCATGGTGTGCCATGTGATGTTGTGCTCGCGTTCGCCGTGCATCAGCGTCCACGAGGTCGCGTGCACGCCCACGTAGCGGGGCAGCGGACCGTCGTGGTAGTTCACGGACAGCCGCCGCGGCAGCGCCAGCAACGACGCCGGCAGCACGCGCAAGTTCACGATGCTGAACAGGTACTTAAAGGAGAGCACGGAGAGCAGCGCTACGAGATCGCCGCTCGGATCGATCGTGCTTAGCCCGCGCTCCTCGGCCCACCGCAGGAGCGCCGGGTCGGCGGTCATCACCGCGCGGCTCGCGTTGCCTGCGGCGCGGAACGCGTCGGCGCAATGCGCGAGGAGCGAGCCTTCGCCGATAAACACGGCGCTTGTACCGGCGCCGCTCCGTGCGTTTTCTGCCAACGCGTATCCGATCTGCACTGCTGCGGGCGTGGATCGTCGCGCGCACCCCGGCGAGTCGGAGCATCGCGCGAGGCGGTGGAACGAACGTTGTGAGGCGGGCGCGGCCGAAACATCGACGCTCGCACGGCTTGTGCACCAATCGTTGGACCTCAGCGGCCGCGCTCGCCCACCGCTTGCGTCCCGGGCGGAGGCGGCCCGATGCTGGTTCGGTACGCGAGGAGGGCCCCATGGTCGAGCAGCCCGCGGACGCTGCTCCCGAGGTCGACCAGCCAACCGACGCCGACCGCGCCGAGGCGTCGCCCGAGTCGATGACGAAGATGTGGAAGTTCGTGACGAACTTCGCCGAGAAGAGCGGCACGTACCTGCACCCGCAGCGCGAGATCACCGAGTTCCTCGTGATCGGGCTCGCGAAGCACGTCGACGAGCTGGGGCGCCCGCTGTGCCCGTGCAACTTCTACGAGAGCAAGGCGGACGAAGCGAAGCGCTCGACGTGGATCTGCGCGTGCGAGGAGATGCAGAAGTACAAGTACTGCCACTGACTGCTCTTCTGCACACCGGAAGGTCTTCCGGTCACCGAGTACCTGCCAGCCGACCACGAAGGGCGCGAGATCTACGGCGTGATCACTGACCCGCACCCCGACAAGGGGCGCGCCCTGGGCCGGCTGGAGGAGAAGCAGGGGCGTACGATCCGCAAGGGTGGCCTGCGCACCGACGATCCCCCGTAGGCCGAGACCTAGCGCGCACGACGGAGGCGCGCGAACAGCGACCGCGCGGACACAGACCCGTGAGGAGACAGCACGAAGCGCGCCGGATTGCCCGGCGCGCTTCGCTTCGTGGCCGGCTGAGGTATGTGTTAGACGAGGACTGCGTCCAGTCGCTTCTGCAGGTCGCTCTTCGGGCGGAAGCCGACGATCTGGCCGGCGACCGCACCCTGCTTGAAGACGAGTAGCGTCGGGATCGAGCGGATGCCGAACTGGCTCGCGATGCGCGGGTTCTCGTCGGTGTTGAGCTTGACGAACTTGACGCGGCCCTCGTACTCGCCGGCGAGCTCCTCGACGATCGGCGCCACCATGCGGCAGGGACCGCACCAGGGCGCCCAGAAGTCTACGAGCACAGGGACGTCGCTCTTGAGCACGTCCGCGTCAAAGGTCGCGTCGGAGGTGTCGGCCGGGTGCGCCACGGGTCTTCCTTTCGTTAGAGCGCCGCGCCCGCTGGGCCCGCGCGCCGGCTGCTGGAGCCTGATTCGTTCGTTCTGGCTGGCGGGGCCGTTGCGGTGCTTCCTGCCCCTGACACTGTACATCCATCCGGTCGCCACGCTGCCGACGCGATGGGCGTCACCGGCCTGCCGGCGTTTGACAGCGTCCCTCGGGACGGCTAGAGTTTAGATACCCCATAGGGGTATGTCAAGCATCCAGCCGAGGAGGACTCCCGTGACGGAGCCTGTCTCGCGAGAGCAGTTGCGCGGGCGCCTGAGCCGCATCGAGGGGCAGATTCGCGGCATCGCCAAGATGCTGGAGAGCGAGCGCCCCTGCGAGGACGTAGTCACGCAGCTGATGGCAGTCCGCTCCGGCATCGACACTGTGGGCGCGCTGGTGCTGGACCAGCACCTCGGCGCGTGTATCGGGCACGACGAGCAGGGCGAGCTGCGCCTCGAGTCGCTGCGCGAGTCCATGCGCATGTGGTGGCGCTTCGCGCCGGGCGCCGCGGGCTTCGCCGCCCCCAAGGACGCGCCCGCGGAGCCCGCCCGGGAGTAGCCCGCAGCCCCTGGACCCCTGCACCCGAGACTCTGCTCAGTCGCGCGCGCTGCGCACGGCGGCGCCCACCGCCTCGCGCACGCCGCGCGCGGCGGCATCGGCCGCGACGCGCACGGCGTTCGCGACTGCCGCACCGTCGCTGCGCCCGTGCGCGATGTACACCGTACCATCCACGCCCAGCAGCGGCGCTGCGCCCGCGCGGCGGTAGTCGAGCTGGTCCGCGAGCGCGCGTACCTGCGGGCGCAGCAGCATCCCGCCGAGCCGCCCGCGCCACGACGCGCGCGCCGCGCGGCGCAGCTCCTGCAGCAGCATCTCGGTCACGCCCTCGGCGAGCTTCAGTGCGACGTTGCCCGTGAATCCGTCCGTCACCACGACGTCCGCACGCCCCATCGTGATCTCGCGCCCCTCGACGTTGCCGAGGAAGCGCAGGCCGGGCGCCGCCGCGAGCGCCGCGTGCGCCTCCTTCACCGCCGGCGTGCCCTTACCCGGCTCCTCGCCGATGCTCAGCAGGCCGACCCGCGGCTCCGGGACGCCGATCACCGCGCGCATGTACGCGGCGCCGAGCAGCCCGAATTGCACGAGGTGCGACGCACGGCTCTCGGCGTTCGCGCCACAGTCGAGCAGCAGGCACAGGCCCGCCGGCAGCGGCAGCAGCGCGCCGAGCGCGGGGCGCTCGACGCCGGGCTGCCGCCCGAGCACGACCAGCGCGAGCGTGACCACCGCGCCGGTGTTCCCCGCGGACACGAACGCGTCCGCCTCACCGCGGCGCAGCAGCTGCAGCCCGACGTACACCGACGACTCCTTGCGATGGCGCGCGTCGAGCGCGTCGTGCTGGCCCATCGCGATCGCGTCCGGCGCGTGCACTACGCGTACGTTCGCGGGCGCCGTGCCGCCGCGCGCCAGCTCACGACCGATCGCCGCCGCGTCGCCGACGAGCACGGCGTCGATGCCCGCACGCATCGCCGCGAGCGCGCCCGCCACGGCTGCCTGCGGTGCGAAGTCGCCGCCCATCGCGTCGACCGCCACGACCGTCACGCGCGCGCCGGCGCTGCACGCGCGCGCGCTGCGCGCCGGAAGAGCGCGACGATGCGGCCGGCGCCATCGTCCAGCGGGGTCAGCGCGTAGTCGCCGTACAGCGCGACGAGTTCGAGCCTGGCGAGGCGCGCGGCGAGCTGCAGCTCGCCGGGCGTGATCACGCGCAACGTGAACTGGTGTGTCCAGCGTCGCAGCGGGCCGCGCGCCGACTGCACGTCGTAGTGGAACGCCACCTCGCGCAGGCCGAGCGCGGGCCGCCCCTCGACGGCGACGAGCTTCGTGACGAGCGCGTCGCCCCACGTCCGCGTCCAGTGCGCCACCAGCGGCTGCGGGCCCGGCGCGAGGTCCTCCGGCTGCGGCGCCTCGACGTCTACGGCGACGAGCCCGCCGCGCACGAGGTGCGCCTCCGCGCTCGCGAGCGTCGCCACGATGTCGTCGACGTTGTCGAGGTGCTGCAGTCCGCCGAACGGCACGAGCACGGTGGCGAAGCGCCGGCGCAGCTGCAGCGCGCGCATGTCGCCCTGCAGCAGGCGCACGCGTGCGCCGGCGGCCTGCGCCCGCTCTTGGGCGACCGCGAGCATGCGCGGGCTGGCGTCGACCCCGGTCACCTCGAGCCCCGCCGCGGCGAGCGGGATCGCCACGCGGCCGGTGCCGCACCCGAGCTCCAGCACGGCGCCGCCCTGCCGCTCCGCGAGCTCGCGGTACAGCGCGATGTCCTCCTCCACGCCCTCGAGGTCCAGGTCGTAGAAGGGCGCCGTCGCGGACCAGGGATCGGCGGGATCGATCGCAAGCGCGGCGCTGGCCTTGTCGGCGGCGGATGCGAGCACGGGGCGATGCTAAGCGGGGCGGCCGAGCGCGGCAAACCCGCGGTCGCCGCTGCCGGCGTTGACGGCGATGCGTGCCCACCCCAGCATCGCCGTGTGGACCACGACGCCCGGTGGCGCGCGCTCGTGCGCGAGGTGCCGGACTTCCCGCGCCCGGGCGTGCGCTTTCGTGACATCACGCCGCTGCTGTACGGTCTCGGCGCGCTGCGCGCGGCCAACGACGCGCTCGCCTAGCGCGCCCGCGCCCTCGCGCCGACGCTCGTCGCGAGCATCGAGGCGCGCCGCTTCATCTTCGGCGTGCCGGTCGCGGAGCGGCTCGCGCCTCCCTTCGTGCCGGTGCGCAAGCCCGGCAAGCTACCCGCCGCGTACGCGTCCGTGGCGTACCAGCTCGAGTACGGCTCGGCCGAGCTGCAGTTGCACGAGGAGCCCTCGGTGGCCGGGCAGCGTGTACTGGTCGTCGACGACCTGCTCGCGACCGGCGACACCGCCCAGGCGGCGGCTCGCCTCGTCGAGGCGCTCGGGGGCGCAGTCGCGGGCTTCGCGTTCTTCGTGGAGCTCACGGCGCTGGGCGGACGCAGCCGGCTCACGGCGCTGGTCAACGCGCTCGTGGCGTTCTAGCCGCCCCGGGCTGGCCGCAAGGGCCCACGCGCGGCCGCGGGCCACTCGCGGCGTAGGGGGATTCCCCTAGCAGGCTGCTGAAGGAGCGCAGGCAGATGGTAGAGGACGGAGGGGAGGGGCCGGCAGCCACCCATCGCTGTCGTGACGTTGCGTTGTTGGGGTTCTGCGGCACGGTCGCGGACGCACGGAGGCTGGGCGGCGACCTCCAGCTTCGCCATGCGCACGAGGTTGTAGGCGGCGGCCGTGAACTCGAGCCAGCAGCGGTTGCGGGCGAGCCCCAGGAAGCGCAGCTTGCGCCCGCCGCCCACGGTCTTCACCCAGCCGCAGACTTGCTCCACGAGCTTGCGCCG
>VGPB01000123.1 GCA_016875695.1 Chloroflexota bacterium
CCGCGCTCGAGCGCGCGACGACGCCGCGCGCGCTGTTCGCGCTGCTGCGGCCGCGCCGCGCGATGGTGATCACGGCGCACCCGGACGACTGCGAGTTCATGTGCGGGGGCACGGTCGCCGTGCTGGCGGCGGCCGGCTTCGAGGTGGACATTGTCTCCGTGACGAGCGGCAATCGCGGCACGAAGGACCCCGCCATGACGGGGCAGCGCCTCGCAGCGACGCGCGAGGAGGAGCAGCGGCGGGCGGCGCAGATCCTCGGCGCGCGCGAGCCAGTGTTCTTCGGATTCCACGACGGTGGGGTGCAGGACGACGACGAGCTGCGCCAGCTGGTGACGCGCATGCTGCGCGCGCAGCGCCCGGAGCTGGTCATCACGTGGGACGGCTTTCGCCCCGGCTTCAACCACCGCGACCACCGCAACGTCGGCCGCGCGACGTACGACGCGATTTACCCCGCTGCGGACGACCACCTGTACCACCCGGAGCACAAGGATGACGGCCTGGCGCCGCACCGGCCCGTGGCGCTGCTGCTGGGTGGCACGGACCAGCCGGACTTCCACGTGGACATCGCGCCGGTGTTCCGGCGGAAGGTGCGCGCGGTCCTCGCGCACGGTTCGCAGATGGGCGGGCGCAGCGAGGCGGACCTCGTGCGCATGTGGCGCGAGCGCGCACGGCAGCAGGCGGCCGCCGAGTCGACGGACGCGCCCGAGTTGCGCGAGTCGTTCCGGCGCGTGATCTTGCGGCGCTGACGCGTTCGCGCTGCGGTCACCTGTGCGTCGGCTTGATATGGTAGTCTCCGCTTCCCGGGGGTCGGACATGCGCCTCGTTTCTCGTCCGCTGTCGCTGGCGTTGCTCGCGCTGGTGCTGGCGGTCGTGCTGCTCGCGGGCCGCGACGCCAGCAGCGGCGCGGTCGCGCCGGCCGCCGCGTCGGCGGAGCTGACGAGCGCCTTCGCGTGGGGTGAGCCCGTCGAGTTCGCGATCGACTGGGTGAGCGACTGCGTGGCGGATCGGCCGGAGCGCGTGCCGCCGACGTGCGGCTCGCCCCCGGCGCTGTGGCCGGCCGCGGGGCGGCTGGTGACGCTGTGCACGCTGCAGGGGCAGCGCGCGGCCTGGTGGACGGCGGAGCAGTTCCGCGCTGCGGTGCAGGCCGCCACCGAGGACTGGAACGCCGTCGAGGCGGGGGTGGGGCTGAGCTACCTCGGGGACTGCGCCGACCAGGCGCGCTGGCAGTGCCGCGTCGCGGACGGCATCAACGAGGTCACGTTCGACGACGCGCGCAACCTGCTTGTGGCATCGACGTGTGGCAACTCATCGAACGCGCTGGCGATCACGTTCACCGTGATGACGCTGCAGGGCGGCGTGCGCTCGATCCGCGAGTCGGACGTGGTCATGGGGGCCAGTGCGTTCGTGCAGCAGTGCCCGGCCGTGGTGCTGCGCCACGAGTTCGGGCACGTGCTCGGCTTCGGGCACAGCGACCAGCCCGGGGACCTGATGGCGCCTGCGCCCCCGCCGCCGGCGCAGATCTGCGAGCGCCAGCCCACCGCGCGCGAACAGGCGTTGCTGCAGCAGATGTACGGCGTCAACCGGCGGCCGACGGTGAGCATCGCGCCACTGCCGCCCGTCGCTCCCGGGGCGCCGGTGGTGCTGAACGCCGTCGCCGCCGACCCCGAGGCCGGGACGCTGACCTATGAATGGACGCAGGTGCGCGGGGTACCGGTGGAGCTGACGCCGAACGGGCCGGCGGCGAGCTTCGTGATGCCCGCGCAGCCGGTCGGAGACCTCGAGTTCCGGGTGGAGGTGCGGGACCCGCTGCTCAAGACGGCGGCGGCGTCGGGTGTGGTGTCGGCCCGCGCTCTTGGGACCGCGCTGTACGTGAGCCGCGGCACCGTGCCGACGGCCGGAGGGTTCGGGCTCATCGTCTTCAGCGGGGGCAGCGAGGCCGATCTGCTGGCGGCGACGTGCGGCGCGGCGGCGGCGCCGACGGCGGCGTTCTGGGCGACGAACGCCCAAGGCCAGTTCGTCGTTTATATCCCGAACGCGGCGGTGGCGGCGGTGAACGCCGGTTGGCGCGCGCTGTACCCGCAGGGCGTGCCCGCGAGCAGCGCGCTGCTGGTGCGCTGCCGCTAGGCCGGACGCGGGCCCGCGCTGGGACCGGCGAGCATCGCCCGGCAATCGGGCGTTCACCTAGTCTACGTTGACACAACCCGGAGGGGTGCCTAGCATTCAAGGTCGCGTTCCGAGACGGCGGACGTCCGTGCGAGCGGTCGGTGGCCGTAGCGTGTCGAGGACCGGCGGGTAGCGCCTAGGCGTTCCTGCGCTGGCTCGGCGCCAAGCCTCCCGGCCGTTCATGGTGCCCAGAAGTGGGCTCCCAGCAGTGCACAGGGGACGAGCACGCGGCCCTGCAGGGCTGTGAGTAGGGCATTTCACGGCCGCCGCGCAGCGGTGGCACGAGGTAGCGGGAGAGCGCGTTGCCGACGATCAACCAGCTGGTGCGGCACGGGCGCAAGCCGGTGCTCAAGAAGACGAAAGCGCCGGCGCTGCGCTTTCGCTTCAACGCGCTCAAGAACCGCACGTCGCGCTCGCCGAAGGCCTCGCCGCAGAAGCGGGGGGTGTGCACGCAGGTGCGCACGGTCACGCCGAAGAAGCCGAACTCCGCGCTGCGCAAGGTGGCGCGCGTGCGCCTCAGCAACGGCATCGAGGTCACGGCGTACATCCCGGGGGAGGGGCACACGCTGCAGGAGCACTCGGTGGTGCTGATCCGGGGCGGGCGCGTGAAGGACCTGCCGGGCGTCCGCTACCACATCGTGCGCGGCGCGCTGGACGCGTCGGGCGTGCAGAACCGCAAGCGCGGCCGCAGCAAGTACGGCACGCGCAAGGCGTAGGGCGAGGCAGCGCGATGGCTCGACGTAACCAGGCCCCGCGCCGCCCCACCATGCCGGACCCGCGGTACCAGTCGCGGCTGGTGACGTCGTTCACGAACAAGCTCATGCGCAACGGCAAGAAGAGCACGGCCGAGCGTGTGGTGTACGAGGCGCTGGAGCGCGTCGAGCGGCAGACCGGCCGATCGCCGATCGACGTGTTCGACCAGGCGCTGCGTAACGCGACGCCGCAGATCGAAGTGAAGCCGCGGCGCGTCGGTGGCGCGACGTACCAGGTGCCGGTCGACATCCGCAGCGAGCGGCGGCAGGCGCTGGCGATCCGCTGGGTGCTGCAAGGCGCGCGCAGCCGCAACGGCCGGTCGATGGCGGAGCGGCTCGCCGCCGAGCTACTGGATGCAGCGAACAACACGGGCGCCGCGATTCGGCGCAGGGAAGACACGCACCGGATGGCCGAGGCCAACCGCGCGTTTGTGCACTACCGCTGGTAGCTGCCGCGCGCGCCGCCTCACCGCCCCCGTCCCAACGGGGGCGGTGAGCACTCCGGGGACATACACAAGGACGACGTACGGATGCCTCGCACCACACCGCTCGAGCGAGTCCGCAACATCGGCATCATCGCGCATATCGACGCGGGCAAGACGACCGTGACCGAGCGCGTGCTGTACTACACGGGCCGCACGCACCGCATCGGCGAGACCCACGAGGGCACGGCGGTGATGGACTGGATGGAGCAGGAGCGCGAGCGCGGCATCACGATCACGTCGGCCGCGACGACCTGCGCCTGGGCGGACCATTCGATCAACATCATCGACACGCCGGGCCACGTCGACTTCACGGTCGAGGTCGAGCGTTCGCTGCGCGTGCTCGACGGCGGCGTGGTGGTGTTCGATGGCGTGGCGGGCGTGGAGCCGCAGTCGGAGACGGTATGGCGGCAGGCCGATCGCTACCACGTGCCGCGCATCTGCTTCGTGAACAAGATGGACCGCACGGGGGCCGACTTCGAGCGCTGCGTCGACATGATCCGCACGCGCCTCGGCGCGGTGCCGGTGCCGCTGCAGCTGCCGATGGGCGCCGAGGATCGCTTCGCGGGCGTGATCGACCTCGTGGCGATGCAGGCGCTCTACTTCGAGGGCGAGCGCGGCGGCGACGTCACGAAGCAGCCCATCCCGGCCGAGTTCGCGGACGCGGCGCAGGCCGGGCGCGAGGCGCTCATCGAGCGGGTGGCGGAGAACGACGACCAGCTCATGGTGTCGTTCCTCGAGGGCCACACGATCGAGACGGTCGAGCTGGTGAAGGCGATCCGCCGCGCGACGATCGCGAATGCGGTCGCGCCGGTGCTGTGCGGGACCGCGCTCAAGAACAAGGGCGTGCAGCCGATGCTCGACGCGGTCGTGACGTACCTGCCGTCGCCGCTCGATGTGCCGCCGGTCACGGCGCACGTGGTGGGCGACCTCGACCAGCTGGTTGACCGGCCCCCGAGCGACGACGCGCCGCTGACGGCGCTCGCGTTCAAGGTGGTGTCGGACCCGTTCGTCGGGCGGCTGGTGTTCTTCCGCGTGTACTCGGGCGTCGTGAAGAGCGGCGACCAGGTGCTGAACACCGCGCGCGACGGGCGCGAGCGCTTCGGCCGGCTGCTGAAGATGCACGCGAACTCGCGCGAGGAGATCGACACGGTCTACGCGGGCGACATCGCGGCGGCGATCGGGCTCAAGGACACGTTTACGGGCGATACGCTCGCCGCGCGCCAGGCGCCGGTGGTGCTCGAGGCGATCACGTTCCCAGAGCCCGTGATCGCGGTGGCGATCGAGCCGAAGACGCGCGAGGACCAGGATAAACTCGGCGACGCGCTGCAGCGGCTGACCGAGGAGGACCCGACGTTCCGCGTGCGCTTCGACCAGGAGACCGGGCAGACGGTGGTCTCCGGCATGGGCGAGCTGCACCTGGAGGTGATCGTCGATCGCATGCGACGCGAGCACAAGGTGGAGGCGAACGTCGGACGCCCGCAGGTGGCGTACCGCGAGACGATCACGCGCCCCGCGCGGGCCGAGGGCCGTTTCGTGCGGCAGACGGGCGGGCGCGGCCAGTACGGTCACTGCGTGTTGGAGATCGCGCCGCGCGAGCCCGGCCAGGGGTACGTGTTTGAGGATCGCACCGTGGGCGGGTCGATCCCGCGCGAGTTCATCTCGCCGGTGCGCGCGGGCGTGGAGCAGGCGCTGCACAACGGCGTGCGCGCGGGCTTCCCGGTGGTCGACGTCGCGGTGGCGATCGTCGACGGCTCGTTCCACCCGGTGGACTCATCGGAGATGGCGTTCACGACGGCCGGCTCGATGGGCATGCGCGCGGCGATGGAGAAGGCGGGCGCGGTGCTGCTGGAGCCCGTGATGAAGCTTGAGGTGGTGACGCCGGAGGACTACTTCGGCGACGTGCTGGGCGACATCAACGGGCGACGGGGACAGGTGCACGGCGTGGAACAGCGCGCGAACGCGCGCGTGATCAGCGCGCTCGTGCCGCTCGCGGAGACGTTCGGGTACGCGACGGACCTGCGCTCCAACACGCAGGGCCGTGCGACGTACTCGATGGAGTTTGCGCACTACGCGCAGGTGCCGCCGAACGTGGCGGAGGAGATCTCAGGGCGCACGCGCGCGGCGACGCGCGCCGGGTAGGGTTTCAGGGCAGTCGCCACTTCGATGAGTGGCTGAGGAGAGGGTAGATGGCCAAGGGGAAGTTCGAGCGCAACAAGCCGCACGCGAACGTGGGCACGATTGGGCACGTGGACCACGGGAAGACGACGCTGACGG
>VGPB01000124.1 GCA_016875695.1 Chloroflexota bacterium
ACGACGCGCGCGGGCTAAACCTGGTGCGGCAGGTGACGCGCATCGCGGGCGCGCACGTGGCGACCGAGTTTCGCGCCGGGGTCGCGAGCGGGCGCCTCGCGCGGCTGCACACCGGAGCCGCCGGCGCGCAGCGCGTGCCCGTGGAGCCCGACGACGAAGTGCCCACGCCCGACGAGGGCGGGCGGATGCTGCGCTACGCGCTCGCGGGCCTAGCCGATGGCGTGTACGTCGCAGAGAGCATGGGGCCGGCGAACGCAGCCACCGTTACGTATTTCGAGCTCGCCGGCGGCAGCATCGGGCGGCTGTTCGCCAACGAACGGCGCGCGCTGGCTGCGCTGCGCCACGGCAGCTAGGAGTAGCCTCCGAACCCCCGCGCGCCGAGCCCGCTCCAGCCACGTCCCGACCCCCGGTGGGCGTACGCGGCCGACTACAGGCCGAGGCGCGCGCGTTCGAGCCGGCGCTGCGCACGCTCGCACTGGCGAGGGTCGTCGGGGTAGTGCTCAGCGCGCTGCTCGGCGGCGTCGGCGGCCGCCTCGCGATGCGGACACTCTTCCTCACCTCGGACCCGGCCGTGCGCGGCCTGCAGTCGGACGACGGCTTCACGATCGGCGAGTTCAGCTTCGACGCGCCGCTGCAGCTCGGCGCGGTGGGGATGCTGCTCGCGCTGTTCGGCACGCTCACGTACTTCGCCGTGCGGCCGTTCCTGCTCGGGCCGCGCTGCCTACGCGTGCTGGGCTGCGGGGGCGCGGCGGGGGTCGTGGTGGGCGCCGGCATCGTGCGCCAGGATGGCATCGACTTCACGGTGCTGGAGCCCGCGTGGTTCGCGATCGCGCTCTTCGTCGCAATTCCGACCGTGTACGGGCTCGTCGCGCCAGTGGTCATGGAGCGCACCGCGCGGTGCGGCTGGTTCCAACGCGCGCCGGCCGGCCTGGCGCTGCTGCCGCTGCTGCTCTAGGCGTTCCCGCCGCTGCCGTTCGTGCTGTTCGGCGCGCTCGCCGTGGTGCGGCTCGGCCTCGCCGCCGCCCGCCACGGCGTGCCGCTGCGCGCCCCCGCGCCGATGTCGGCGGCGCGCGCCGGCTAGCTCGCGCTCGTCGCGTTCGGCGCGTTCGATCTCGTGCGCGACACGTGCGCGCTGATCTGAGGGCCAGCGCGCCAAGGCGCCGGCGCGAGGCACAAACCGCCACGCGCCCTCGTGCGTGTCCACTCTCAACGCCACGCGCGGGGGCGCGAGCGCGGGGGAGCGAGGGGCCATGATCGCTACGCTGATCGCCGCGGGGATGGACGCGCTGGCCGCCTCGCGCTGTCGCTGCCGCTGTACTCGCCGGACGGCGTGATGTTCAACACCGTAACGATCACCGCGGCCGCACTCGTGGCGGACGTGCTCGCCGGCGTCGCCTGGCCGCGACTCGGCGCGGGACGCGCGCGTGTGCAGCGCTTCGCGGCGGTGCTGGGCGGCGCGTTCCTGGTGGTGGCGCTCGGGGCCGTCACGGGCGAGACGCAGTTCGGGCGCACCGTGGCGTGGGTGGTTCTCGTCGCGGCGGTCGTGCTCGGCGCGATCGCGATCGTCACGCCGTTGCTGGACCGCATGCAGCCGCGCCCGCTGCTCGCCGCGGTCGTCGTGTTGCCGGCGGTGCTCGCGAGCGCCGCGCTGGCGGGCCAGGACGACGCCGAAAGCGAGCGGCTGGAGCCGCCCGCGGCGCCCACGGCCGCCACGGGCGGCGGCCGCTTCCGCGCGGCCGCCGACGTGCGCGGCGTGACGCTCACCGCCGGCGAGGAGTCGGAGCGACGTTCACGGTCAACGAGAAGCTGACGCGCCTGCCATTGCCCAACGATGCGGTGCTACGCACGCGCGCGCTCGCCGGCACGATCTACCTCGACGGCGGCCATCGACGGTGATGGTGGACGTGCTGTCGCTCAGCAGCGATCAGCGCGCGCACGACGAGTTCGTGCGCAAGCGGCTGTTCCCGCCGCACCAGTACGCGACGTTCACGTTCAGCGATATCGACGGTCTGCCCGCCTCGTACACCCCGGGCGAGGCGGTGCGACGGCGCGTGCAGGGCACGCTCAACGTGCGCGGCGTCAATGGGCCGCTCGCGTTCGACGTCGACGGGCGCATCGACGGCGACACGTTGCACGCGCTCGCGCGCACCACGCTGCGCTGGTCGGACTTCCGCCTGCCCGCGCCGAACATCGCCGCTGTGGTCAAAGTCGCAGACGAGATCCGCGTCGAAATGTTGATAGGTGCGCGCGCCTTGACGCCGTAGCACCGTCACGTTTCAAGCTCGCCCGCGCCAGTTAGCGGTGCGCGAGCCGAACACGCCCGTGCCCGTTCGTACTGCGCGTTATGTGCGCTCGCTGCACGCGCCGCTGCGCACGTGCGCCGACCGCGTGCGGCGGTCGTGCATACGCGCAAACCGCTCCCACCATCGCAACCGGAGGAAGGGGGCGCGGCAGAAGGCAACGCGTGGGCTGCGCGGTACACGTGGAGCACGCCGCCCCACCGGTAAGGGTTTCCCTGACGACCCCGTCTACTCCCCGCACACACCTCGCGCCTAGACCGGTCCTAGGGGGAGTCCCGCAGATCGCCCAACTCTGCTGTCGGAGCCGTCTGCGACGGGCTCCGCAAGGTTGTTGCCAAGGCGACTGGAGGCATGGTCATGCGCCTGGTTTCGCGCTCGATGGCTGTGGTGGAGGTAGTGGCCGTCCTCGCGGTGCTGGCGGCGGCGATCGCGCTCGTGCCGCGCGGCAGCTCGCACAGCGAGGCGGCGCAGCTGAGCAGCAGCGGCTACACGACGAACGCGAGCGTGTCGCCCGACCCCGCCGCGCCCGGCACGGCGCGCACGATCACGGCGATGGTCACGGCAGCGAGCGCCGGCAGTGTGCTCGTGGACATCGAGGTATACGGCCCGGGCGGGCGTGTGCACCAGCAGTTCTTCGATGGACAGTCGTTCGCGGCCGGCCAGCAGCGCTCATTCACCTCGAACTGGAACGCACGGAGCTCGACGCCGACGGCCACGTACACGGTGAAGATCGGCATCTTCAGCCCCGGCTGAACGTCGCTGCGCCACTGGAATGACGGCGCGGCCGCGTTCTCGATGGTGGCGGCCACAACCACCCCCGCGCCGGGCGGGCTGACGGCAACGGCGAGCGCATCGCCGAGCACGATTGCGCGCGGCGCCACCGTCAACATCGCGGCCCGCATCACCTCGGCGACCGCGCGCAGCGTGCTCGTGGACGTCGAGGTGTACGGGCCGGGCGGGCGCGTGCACCAGCGCGTGTGAGACAACCGCTCGCTGAGCGCGAACACGACGCGTACCTTCAACACGAGCTGGACTGCTCCCAGCAACGGCCCGACCGGCGCGTCCACCGTGAAAGTGGGCGTCTACGGGCCCGGCTGGGCGGGGCTGCTCACGTGGAACGACCTCGCCGCGACGTTCAGCGTGACCGGCCCGGCGGCGACGCCGACGGCGACAGCCTCGCCGACGAGCACGCCGACCGCGTCGCCCACGGCCTCGCCCACCGCGCCCCCGACGACGACGTCGGCGCTCGCGGCGGCCGCCAGCACGCGCGGCAGGTCCTGCGGCCGATGCGACAAGTCGGCGTCCATCTGCACCACGGCGTCGCAGCCGCTGTCGAGCGCGTGGCGAAAGCCGGCCACGTACGCGGTGCCGAGGCCCTGCTTGCCCTCGCGGTGCAGCACGGCGACGCGCGACGTGCGCCGCGCCAGCTCGGCGGCGAGCTCGCCGGTGCCGTCGGGCGACCCGTCGTCGACGACAAACACGTCGAGCGAGGCGTCGACCGCCAGCAGCTGCGACACGAGGTCGGGCAGGTTGTGCCGCTCGTTGTACGTCGGCACAACGACAAGGGCATGCATAGCACCCCTGGCGTCGCGTGGTTGGGAACGGGCGAGCGTTCAAGCTAGCAACGGGCGCGTAACAGCCGGGTCGCCGCCGCGCCCCAGCCGCTACAGGCGCATAACTCGTTGGCCGGCGGGGTGCACCGGCGGCAGCCGCACGCGGACCGGGCGTGCAGGGCGGGTAGCGCGGCGGCGCGCCACAATCGAAGATGACGCGTGCCGTAGTGCCGGGGTGGCGGAACGGCAGACGCAGCGGACTTAAACTCCGCGGCCGCAAGGCGTGAGGGTTCGACCCCCTCCCCCGGCACCACCTTATACTGCAAGCGATTCTGGCAATCGAAGGCATCGGCAGACTCGTGGAGCCGCTCGCGGTGAGCAACAGTTATGAAACGCGAGATATCGCCAAGAGTTGTGGATCGGTGCGTCCGGCTGATCACGCAGCGGCAGGCGACGTGGCGCTTGCAGACGACCTGCTGCGCGCAAACGAGCGCTACGTAGCGGCGTTCGAGGCCTCCGGGCTGACCACGCGGCCGCGACGGCGGCTGGCCGTGCTCACCTGCATGGATTCGCGCTACACGGCGCAGGGCGTGCTCGGGCTCACGCTCGGCGACGCACACGTGATCCGCAACGCGGGGGGACGGGCCACTGACGACACGATCCGTTCGCTCACGCTCTCGGCGGCGGTGCTGGGGACCCGCGGGTGCATCGTCATCCACCACAGCGAATGCGGCCTGCTCGGCCGCTCTGAGGACGAGCTCGCCACCGCCGTCGAAGCCGTCGCCGGGGCGCGTCCACCGTTCGCGTACCTGCCGTTCACCGACCTCGCGCAGTCCGTCCGGGACGACGTCGCCGCCCTGCGCGCCTGCCCCTACTTCCCACCCGACTACGAGGTCGTCGGCTTCACCTACGACGTGCACACTGGGTGCCTGGACCTGGTCGACGCAGGGCAGGGCCCCACCGGAGCGGCACCACGTGCGTGATTGGCGATGCCGCTGACGATCACGCCAGCGCCCCGGCGCGCACTTGCCGGCGCCGCCGAGCAGCGACGAGCAGCCGATCTCCTCACCGAGTAGAACTCGCAGTGGGTGGCTAGGCTCCCAGACGCGTTGACGTCGGCGTGGGATGCGTCGGGATTCGACGCAGACCGCCGCACGCCGCCCCGCGCTTCGGCTTCGAAGCCCTGCACCCGTTGCTGCGCGGCATCCGCTTCGTCCAGAGCCCGCCAAACGGCAATAGCTCGTACGACAACTGGGGCAGCCAGGTGAAGTACGGCTGGCTCGACAAATAGCTCATCGCCCGGGAATGCTCCGGCTTCCCGGCGCGGCGGACTGGCGAGTGGCAGCGAGGCGCGCGTTCGCGGCGCGAATGCGGCACGTCGAGGCGGGGAGCCCCGGGGGCTCACCGCAGAGCGTGTGGAGCGCGCTGCTGCAGCTCCAGCGCGGGCGGGAGGTGCGCGCGTAAAGGTCGGCTTCCACTTCGCGGACTTCACCTACGGCGTCGCGCCCGTCGAGCTCGGCGCCACGCTCGACGCGATCAGCGACTGGGTCGACGCCGCCGGCTTCGATCGGCTCTCGGTAATGGACCATTACTTCCAGATCGCTGCGCTGGGGCCGCCAGAGCGTGAGAGGTGAATTCAACTGGTCAGTGCAACCCCATCCGGATGCAGGGAGGTGTTGCATGGCCAGGCCGGGCCGACCCGGGATGTCCGACGAACTGCGCCAGGTGCTGTGGCGGATGTGGGCATCTGGACAGT
>VGPB01000125.1 GCA_016875695.1 Chloroflexota bacterium
GCGCCGGCTCGCGGCCGAGCAGCAGCGCCCCGAGCGCGGACAGCAGCGGCGCGGCCGCAGCGACGAGCAGCACGCTGCGCAGCGGCACGAGCTCGCCGGCGATGCCCGCGAGGATCGGGCCGAGGGCGAGCGCCGCGCCGTTCACGACCACGAAGAGCGCAGTGGCGAGCGCGACGTCCTGCTCGTCGAAACCCTCGAACTCGAAGGGCAGACTGAGCAGGATCGGGAAGTACATCCACGTCAGGCCCTGCAGCAAGCCCACGGCGATGAGCAGCGGCACGCTGCCGGTGAGCACGAAGATGCCGAAGGTCGGCACCTGGGCGAGCGTGGTGATGAGCAGGAAGGGCAGGCGCCCGCCCGCGGCACGCAGCGCCCACGCCGCGGCGAGCGAGCCCGGGATGATCGCGACCGCCGCGCAGCCCAGCACGAGCCCGGTCTCGCCGTCGCCAAGCCCGAACTCGTCGCGCGCGACCTTCGGCCAGAACGTGAGGTAAATCGCCCAGGTGCCGGCCCCGCCGACGCCGATCAGGCACAGCGCCAGCACGTCGCGGCGGGCGAAAAGCGCGAGCCATGAGCGGCGCCGCGCGCCCGCCGCGGTGGCGAGCGGCGGCTGCGTCGGCGACGGCGCGGCTCGCGCGATGAACGTCCACGCGACGGCGCCGAGCGCGGCGAGCACGACGAACAGCGCCGTCAACGCGCGCCAGCCGCCGAGCAGGCCGAGCAGCGCGCCGGATGTCCAGAAGCCGACCGTCTGCACGGTGCCGAAGCCGCTGTTGAAGACGCTGTTGGCGCGCGGGATCTCGTGGCGGCCAAACCAGCCGGCGAGCAGCATCGTACGCACCGGATTGAGCGCCACGAAGACGATGGCGACGCCGAGCCGCATCGCGAGCTGCACCCAGTAGAAGGGGAAGAGCGCGGCGAGCGCGATCAGCACGGCAGCGAGCGCGTACGCGACGCCCATTGCACGCAGCGGCGCGTAGCGCGCCATCAGCGCCGTCACGGGCAGCGAGAATACGACCTGCCCGAGGAAGAACGCCGAGCTGAGCCAGCCCTGGGCCGCTGAGCCAATGCCCAGCTCCTCGCTCATGTCCGGCAGCAGCACACCGAGCGTGAAGCCGTACCAGAGCATGCCCCACGAGCAGAGCACGAGGCCGCCCATGAGCACCCAGCGGTAGACGTGCAGCTGCGGCATCGGGGACGGGCTGATCATCACGCGGCTCCCGGTCGAGGGTTCGGGCAGTATAGGCGGTGCGTCACGGCGGGTCAGTGCGGCGGAGCGTCGCCTCGGCCGCGCTAAGCCTAGGCCGAAGCCACCAGCCTGTGCGCGGCGAGAAACTCGAGCAGCAGCGCGCGGAAAGGCTCGCGCGCGGTCATGAACACGCCGTGCCCGGCCTCGGGGAGGACCTCGGTGCGCGCGTTCGGTAGCGCGCGGCCGAGCACGATCGATCCGCGCGCGCCGGCGACGTCGTCCTTGCCGCCGACGACGACGAGCGCGGGACACGTGACCATGTGCAGGTAGGGGGTCAGCGGGTGCTCGCGGGTGCCGGCGATGGCGCGCGCCTGCGCGACGAACGAGTCGCGGTGCTCGGGCCGCACCTCGCGCAGCGCGCCGCGCTGCTGCGCAGTGCGGTGCCCCGCGAAGGCGGGGGCCAGCTCGCCGCCGGCAAGCGCCGCGGGACCAATGCGCGCGAGCTCCCCCTGCAGGTACCAGTTCTCGGCGGCGGCCACGTTCACCTCGCTGGACCCGGAGTCGAGCACGAGCGCCAAGCAGCGCTGCGGAGCGTCGAGCGCGAAGCGGAGCGCCACGAGCACGCCCCACGAGACACCGAAGATCACCGCCCGCTCGATCGCGAGGTGGTCCAGCAGCGCGACGAGGTCTGCGGCGTACAGCGGCAGCGAGTAGCGCGGTGCGGGGCCGGAGCGGCCGAGCCCGCGCTGGTCCCAGCTGACCGTGCGGAAACGCTGCGCGTACCAGTCGAGGTCGTCGCGCTCGAAGCGTTCGCCGCTGTCGCCCAGGCCGTGGCAGTACACAAGCGCGGGCGTGCCACTCCCGGCGTCCACGTAGTGGATGCGCACGTCGCCGCTGTTGAAATCACTCATGGCGCTGGCACCTCTCCCGCGCGATGTGCGCGCCGCTAGTGCGCGGGCACCGCGAGCGGCACGCCCGCGCCACCGCCAGTGGCGTCGGACCACGGCGCACGGCGGATCATCGAGACGGCAATGGCCGCCGCGAGCGCGAGCAGGCCGAACACGATGAACACCGGCACGTACGTACCGGTCTCGTCGAAGTACAGGCCGGCGAGCACGGGCGAGAGCACGCCCGCCGGCATCTGCGCGGCACCGATGAGCCCGTTGATCGTCGCGACGCGGCGCGGGCCGAAGTAGTCCGCGACGACGGCGAGCTGCATCACGACCCAGGCCGCCTGCCCGAACGCGAACGTCATGAAGTACACCGGCAGTAGCCACACGCGATCGCTCGAGGTGAGCGCGAAGACGACCATGCCGATGCCCTGCAGCGCGAAGGCCGCGACGAACAGGCGCTTGCGGCCGATGCGGTCACCGAGGAAGCCGCTGGCGGGGCGGAACGCGATCTGACAGATCGCGTAGGCGACGCCCACAGAGGCGGCGGCGCCGGTGGAGAAGCCCTCCGCTTTGAGGTGCGGGATCTGGTGCACGATCCAGCCCATGATCGCCGCGCCGTTGCATGCGCCCGCGAAGGCGAGCAGGTAGAACATCGGCGTGTGCAAGGCCTGAGACACGCTCATACCGCTGGCCGCGACGGTCACGGCGATCTCCTCGGCGGTGAGCGTGACGCCGTCGGGGCCCAACCCGAGCTTGCTGGGATCGTCGCGCACGAAGAGCGCGAGCGGGACGGTGAGGACGAGCAGCAGCACGCTCGACACGACGAGCGTATCGCGCCAGCCGATCGCCGAGATGAGCCATGAGAGCGGGAGCACGAGCGCGTAGCCGGCGCCGTTGCCGGCGTTCAGCACGCCCATGGCGCGCCCGCGGAAGCGGCGGAACCAGCGCATCAGCGCGGCGGAGTAGGCGACGAACGAGCCAACGCTCTGACCGAGCGCGATGACAACGCTCGCCGCGTAGTACATGCCCTTGGAATGCGCCTGCGAGAACATGAGGATGCCGATGGCGAGCACGATCGCGCCCGCGATCGCCATCTTGCGCGGGCCGATGCGGTCGACCATGAGCCCGGTGACGGGCGCCATCAGCCCCTGCTCGAAACTGCGGATAGAGAAGCCGAGCGCGATCACGGCCGTGCTCCAGCCGAGCTCCTCGCGCAGCGGCTCGATGAAGATGCCGAAGCTCCAGACGGAGATGCCGGCAGTGAAGAAGTTGCCGACGGCCCCCGAACCCGCGATCACCCAGCCGTAGAAGGGCATGTTGAAGCAGCGGGTGGGGCGCGGGCTGGCGATCGTCGGAGTCCTTCCGGTCGGAAGCGCGCGCGGTGGGGCGCAGCGGCTCGCCGCTACTCGGCGGGCATGCGGTTGAGCTCGACGAACACGTTGCCGTTGGACAGCGGGTGGACCCACGCCGAGTTGGGGGAGTCCGCCTCGCGCGCGATCCTACCGCCCGCGGACTCAATACGCTGCACCATGGCCTCGAGGTCGGCGACCTGCAGGCCGACGAGGTACAGCCCCTCGCCGTTGGGGTAGGCGTCGCCCTGGCGCATGTTCATGAAGCGCAGCAACGCGCTGTCGTCGCGCTCCGGCTGGATCATCTCCAGCACGGGGCCGTCGTCGGTGCCAAGCATGATGCCCTTGAAGCCCCAGCGCTGGGTGTTCACCTCGCCAACGGGCTTGAGGCCGAAGAACTGCTCGTAGCGCTTCACGCCCGCCTCGAGGTCGCGCACGGCGACCGAGAAGTACTGGAATCGCAGGTCCGCCATTGGTGCCCCTCCTCGCTCCGCGCGACCAGTGGCAGCCGCGCGGGCACGATACCACCGCGCCGGCCCGGCGCGAGCGCCCGACGGCACAGCGGGCGCGCGGCAGCGTATCGTGCGCGTGCCCGCGCCCGGAGCCCACGGAGGAACGCATGCCCGAGCACCTGCCGCCCGAACTACTGGCCCTGCGCGAGCGCGCACAGGCGTTCATCGAGGCGGAGCTCGCGCCGCTCGAAGCGCAGCTGCCGGCGGGCGCCGACGCCGCGGGCGTGGACGCCGCGACCCGGGCCGAGGTGCGCCGGCGCTCGGCGGCGGCGGGCTTCTTCGGCATGACGCAGCCTCGCGAGTACGGCGGCTCCGCCGCCGACGCGCTCACGCTGACCGTCGTGCGGGAGGCGTTCGCGGCGAGCAACCTGCTGGTCGCGGACTTCGTGCTCGGGCCCGGGCCCGGCGCGCTGGCGGCGGCGACCGGGGGGCTGCGCACGCGCTACCTCGAACCGCTGATGCGCGGCGAGCAGGCCGCGGGGTTCGCGTTCACCGAGCCGTCCGGGGCGGACGCGCCGCGCCCGACGTACGCGGAGCGCGACGGCGAGCGGCTGCTGGTCACCGGACGCAAGTCGTACGTCTCCAACGGGCCGTTCTGCGACTTCTTCACGGTGCTCGTAAACGTGGAGCCGGCGGGCGACGCGCCGAGCGGGATGGCGCTGCTGGTGGTCGATCGCGACACGCCGGGACTGAGCATGCCGCGGCAGTTCACGACGCTCGACGGCTCGCTGCACTGCGAGCTAGCGTTCGAGCGCATGGCGGTGCCTGCCTCGAACGTGATCGGCGAGGTGGGCGGGGGGATGGGGCGCGCGCTCGGGCAGATCGGCGACATGCGGCTCGCGGTGGGTGCACGCGCGGCGGGCACGGCGATGTGGGTCGTCGACTACACGCGCGAGCACGTCTCGCAGCCGCACCGCCAGGGCGGAAAGCTGGCCGACCGCGAGGGAGTGCGGCGCATCCTCGCCGAGATGATGATCGACACGTACGCTGCGCGCTCCGTTGTGTACCGCACGGCGCGGCTGGCGGCGGGCGGTGCGGACGTGATGAACGAGGGCGCGCTCGCGAAGGTGTTCGCGACGGAGGCGGTCGGCCGTGTGGTAGACCAGGCGATCCAGCTCGTCGGCGGCAACGCGCTGATCACGGGGCATCCGCTGGAGCGGCTTTACCGCGAGGTGCGCTCGCTGCGCATCGCGGAGGGCGCGTCAGACCTGCTGCGGCTCAACGTCGCGCGCGGCATCCTCGAGTTCGGGGCGGGACGCGTCTAGGAGGGATTAGCAGGCTGCTGAAGAAGCGCAGGCAGATGGTGGAGTACGGAGGCGAGGGGCCGCAGCCACCCATCTCCGTCGTGACGTTGCGTTGTTGGGGTTCTGCGGCACGGTCGTGGACGCACGAAGTCTAGCTGTACTGATTACATACCTGCGAGACGGCTGACTGCAGGGGGACCTCCGACGAGACTTGGGGTTGCGAAAGCTCCGAGTTCCGAAGGAGGTCCCGATGAGTGATGCTACCCCGCCCCGGCGCATGCGCTATTCGTACGAGGCCCGGTGCCGCACGGTAGAGGCGATGCTGACCGGCGCATCGACCGCGGCGTCACGCGGGCAGGTCGGGGCGAGCCGTGCCACCACGTACCGTTGGCGCGCTCGCCACCGCGAAGCAGGCTG
>VGPB01000126.1 GCA_016875695.1 Chloroflexota bacterium
GGGCGCGGGAGGGCGCCGCGCGCGCGGCGCCGCTAGCGACGCGTGGCGCGGGACCGCAGCCCCACGCGTCGAGCTCGCGCGCAAAGCGAAGCGGCCCCGATCGGAGCCGCTTCGCTTTGCCTCAAACGGCAAGCCTGGGTTGGTGAGCGTCGGAGCCGGAGCCTGCTGCTAGCCGGTCCTTCGCTGTGTGATTGAGCTGTCCAAGGGTCGGGCCCTCCGCATCCGAGTGCAACCTGGTTGCGTGCCATCAGTATCGCACATGAAGCAAGCGCCGCGCTAACGCGGGCGTCGCGTGCCGCGCCGAGACCGGGTCATGGCGTGCCGCTCGCGGGGACCGCCGGCCTCGGGCCCCGGTACGAGCCGTCTGCGGCGCGGCCCCGCGCCGCCCGCCACCGACTCGCCGTCGGGTTCGTCGAGCTCCTCCTCGTCGCCGTCGCCGAGCTGATCGGCGGGCTCGTCGAGCTCTGCGTCCGCGTCGTCCTTATCCAGCAGCAGCTCGTCGTCGGCCTCCTCGGGGGCGTTTTCGTCGTGCAGCAACACCGGGCGCGAGCTGCTGGGGCCGTCCGGCGGGCCGACGATGCCGCGCGTCTCCAGCTCGTCCATCACGCGCGCAGCGCGCGGGTAGCCGATGCGCAGCCGCCGCTGCAGCATCGACGTCGACATGCGCTCGTGCTCACGCGCGAGCTCCAGCGCGCGCGTGAGCATCGGGTCGGCGTCCTCGGCGGCGGCCTCCTGCGCGAGCAGGTCGCGCTCGGCGGCGTGCAGCAGGTCGTCGTGCTTCTCGGGCACGAGCGCGCCGAAGCGCCCGTCCGACCAGAACGCGACCACGCGCTCGATCTCCGCGTCCGAGACGTACACGCCCTGCAGCCGCACCGGCTTCTGCGCGTCGGTAGGCACGTAGAGCATGTCGCCGCGGCCCAGCAGCTTCTCGGCGCCGCCCTGGTCCAGCACCGTGCGCGAGTCGACCTGCGACGACATCGCGAACGCGATGCGCGTGGGGAAGTTGGCCTTGATCAGCCCCGTCACTACGTCGACGGACGGCCGCTGCGTCGCGACGACGAGGTGGATGCCCGTCGCGCGTGCGAGCTGCGCGAGCCGCACGAGCTGCTGCTCGACCTGGCCCGGAGCCGCCATCATCAGATCGGCAAGCTCGTCGATCACCACGACCCAGTACGGCAGGCGTAGCTGCTCCGCCTGCTCGTTGTAGCGCGCGATGTTGCGCACGCCGGCCTCGGCGAAGCGCCGGTAGCGCGACTCCATCTCGTGGATCACGGCCTGCAACGTGCCGACGACCTTGTCCATGTCCACGACGATCTTCGAAAACGCCAGGTGCGGGACGCGGTCGAACGTCGTCAGCTCGACGCGCTTCGGGTCGATGAGGATCAGCCGCAGCTCCTCCGGCGAGTGGTTCATCAGCAGGCAGGTGATGATCGCGTTGAGGCACACGGACTTGCCGGAGCCGGTCGCGCCGGCGATCAGTAGGTGCGGCATCGTCGCGAGGTCGGCGACGACAGGGTCGCCCGAGACGCCCGCGCCGAGCGCGATCGACAGCGGCTGCTGCGCCGTCGCTTTGCGGAACGCGGCCGACTCCATGACGCTGCGCAGCGTCACGACGCGCGCGCTCGCGTTCGGTACCTCGATGCCGACGACGGACTTGCCGGGCACGGGCGCCTCGATGCGCAGCGCGGGCGTCGCGAGCGCGAGCGCGAGGTCGTTGCCGAGCGCCGTGATGCGGTTCACCCGGATGCGCGTTCGCGAGACCTCGCGCTCGCGCAGCCGCGGCTGTCCGTCCGGGTCGAGCAGCGGCTGGCCGCTGGTATCGCGCTCTAGCAGCGTGCGAGTGCGCACGTCCCAGCCCGGCTCCACGCCGAACTGCGTGACGGTCGGGCCCTCGTTAATCTGCGTGACGCGCGCGTCGACGCCGAACGACGCCAGCGTCTCCACGATCAGCTCGGCGCGGCGGTCGTTCTCCGCGGTCGTGTCGGGAGGATCGACGTTCGCGACCAACGTCGAGGTCGGCGGCAGCTGCCAGCCGTCCGGTGAGTGGCGCCACTCCTGCACCGGGTGCTCGAGGTCCATCGGCATCTGCGCGGGCTTGCGGTGCGGGCGCGCGGGCGGCCCCGGTTCGAGCGCTTCGTCGTCGAGCTCGTCCAGCTCGTCGTACTCCTCGTCCTCGTACAGCTCGTCCTCGTCGTACGCGTCGAGGTTGGCGAGCGCGTCGCCGGGCGTGCCATTCTCGACGGGCGCGGTCGCGCGCGCGTGCGAGGCGCCGAGCACGCCGGCGAAGAGCAAGCGCAGCGAGCGCCAGCCTACGCGCGCCAGTGCGGCCGAACCCTGCCACACCACGATCGCGACGGCCGCGAGCACGCCGGGCAGAGCTTCCAGCATGCGCAGCGCGGTGGCCGGCCACAGCAGCGCGAAGCCGGCGGGCAGCGTCAGCAGCCACGCGGCCGTCGCCCAAGCGCCATCGGTGAGCGCGCGACCGAGGTCGCCGCCGGCCGAGTGTTCGCCGAGGTCCACGCCGCCGAGCGCCTGCGCGGGCTGCCACAGCCCCAGCGCGCCCGCGGAGAACACGAGCAGCAGCAGCGCGCCGCAGATGTGCCGTGCCTGGTCTTGCAGCCAGAATGTGTAACGCAGCGCGATTAGCGTGCCGAGCAGCGCGATGAGTAGCGTGGTGGTGAACACGTGCACGCCGAGTGTGCCGACGATGCCGTCGCGCGCGTCCGCGAGCACGCTCGCGAGCGGCAGCAAGAACGGCACGACGATCAGCGCCAGCGCGACGAGCAGCGCCCCGACCAGCTCAGCGCGGAACAGCCCCAGTGGGCTAGCAAACCCGGAGCGGGCACGACGGGATCGAGCCATCCTCCACTCGCTTCCGTTCCGGCCCCGCCCGCCACGGCGCCGAGTGCGATGCCTTGGACTACACCTCGACGACTACACCTCGACCGTGATCGGCAACACCAGCGGTCGCCGCCGTGTCTGCTCGTACAGATAACGCGCTACCTCGTCCTTGAGCGCCTCCCGCACGCCGGTCCAATCGATCGGGTGACGCTCGCCGCCCAGCGCGGCGGCGACCACGCGACGCACGCCGTCCAGCATCTCCGGCTCCTCCTCGGGGCCGACGAAGCCGTGCGACATCACCTCGGGCGGCCGCGTGAGCTCGCCACGCTGGCGATCGACGGACACGACCACGACGATCATGCCGTCGCTTGCTAGGTGCGCGCGGTCGCGTAGCACGATGTGGTCGACATCGCCCACGCCCAGGCCATCGACGTACACGTACTCGGCCGGCACGCGTCCCGCGAGGCGCGCGCCATCCTCGTCGATCTCCAGCACGTCGCCGTCCGTGATCGCGAACGCGTCCTCGGCGGCCATGCCGAGCTGCATCGCGAGAAGGCGGTGCAGCACCAGGTGGCGGTACTCGCCGTGGATGCCGATGAAGTGCCTCGGCCGCACCAGCCGCTGGATGATCTTCAGCTCCTCCTGCGACGCGTGCCCGCGCACGTGCACCGGCGCGAGGCGGTTGTAGATCACGCGCGCGCCCGCGCGGTAGAGGCTGTCGATGTTGCGGTAGACCAGCATCTCGTTGCCGGGCACCGGGTTCGACGAGAGCACTACCGTGTCGTCGCGGTGGATCGTGACGTGCTGGTGCGTGCCGTTGGCCATGCGCGTCAGCGCGGAGGTCGGCTCGCCCTGCGAACCCGTGCAGATCACGATGGTGCGCGTCGCCGGGTGCTCGGCGAGCTCGCGCACGCTCATCATCATGTTCGCCGGGACGCGCAGGTAGCCGAGCTCGCGCGCCATCTGCACGTTGTTGACCATCGACCGGCCGGTGACGAACACTCGCCGGTTGTAGCGCTCCGCCGCGTCGATCACCATCTGCACGCGCGAGATGAGCGAGGCGAAGGTCGTCACGATGACGCGCCCCTCGGCCGCGCCGATCACGCGATCAAGCGACTCCGCGACGATCTGCTCGGACGGCGTGTAGCCCTCGTACTCCACGTACGTCGAGTCCATCGCGAGCAGGAGCGCGCCCTCGCGGCCGATCTCGCCGAGGCGCGTGAGATCGGTGTGCTGGCCCATGACGGGCGTGTGGTCGAGCTTGAAGTCGCCGGTGTGCACCACGACGCCGAGCGGCGTGTGGATGAGCAGCCCAGCCGCGTCCGGGATCGAGTGCGAGACGGCGAAGAACTCCACGTCGAAGGCGCCCGCGGCCACCGTCTCGCCGGGCTCGACGACGTGCACGTCGGCGTCGTGCTGCAGGCGATGCTCGCGCAGCTTCACGTCGACGAGCCCGCGCGTGAGGCGCGTGCAGTAGACGGGGACGTTGATCTCCTTCAGCAGGAACGGCAGCGCGCCGATGTGGTCCTCGTGGCCGTGCGTGAGGAAGACGGCGCGCAGGCGCTGCGGCGCCTGCATCAGGTATGTGATCTCGGGGATCACCAGGTCGATGCCGAGCATCTCCTCCTCGGGGAACATCACGCCCACGTCGACGGCGATGATGTCGTCGCCGTACTCGTACAGCATCATGTTGCGGCCGATCTCGCCGAGGCCGCCGAGCGGAATCACGCGCAGCGCCGGCCCGCTCACAGCAGTCGCTCCACGGCTGGGGCCGGCGCGGCGAGCGCCGGTGCGAGCGCGGCCGCGCCCCGCGCGCGCTCCTGCTCGAGCAGCCGCGGCAGCTGCGCGAAGTCCGCCTCCAGCACCGGGCGCAGCGCGCCGTTCCGGAGCGCGGCGGCCGGGTGGTACATTGGTACGATCAGCCGCGCGCCGGCGCGGCGCGGCTGGCCGTGAATGCGGCTGATGGCCTCGCCGGGGAACCAGTGCGCCATCGCGAAGCGCCCGAGCGTGACGATCACGCGCGGGTCGACGAGTGCGATCTGCCGCTCCAGGTACGGTGCGCACGCCGCGATCTCCTCGGGCGCCGGGTCGCGGTTGCCGGGCGGGCGGCACTTCACGACGTTCGTGATATACACGGCGTCGCGCGCGAGGCCCGCGACGGCGAGCAGCTCGTCGAGGAAGCGGCCCGCGGCCCCGACGAACGGCAGGCCCAGCTCGTCCTCCCGCTGGCCAGGCCCCTCGCCGATGCACATCACGTCCGCCGGCGCCGGCCCGGCGCCGGGCACCGTGCGCGAGCGTGCCAGCTCGCAGCGCGGGCAGTCCGCGACCTCCTCGTAGAGCTCGAGCAGAGCGGGTGACAGGGCGGGGGCGGTCATCAGTCGTTCACCATGTCGGGGAATCGTAGCATTGTGCCGCGAACGGCTCCAACGCCTAGCAGGCTGCTGAAGGAGCGCAGGCAGATGGTAGAGGACGGAGGGGAGGGCCGGCAGCCACCCATCGCTGTCGTGACGTTGCGTTGTTGGGGTTCTGCGGCACGGTCGCGGACGCACGGAGGCTAGGCGGCGACCTCCAGCTTCGCCATGCGCGCGAGGTTGTAGGCGGCGGCCGTGAACTCGAGCCAGCAGCGGTTGCGGGCGAGCCCCAGGAAGCGCAGCTTGCGCCCGCCGCCCACGGTCTTCACCCAGCCGCAGACTTGCTCCACGAGCTTGCGCCG
>VGPB01000127.1 GCA_016875695.1 Chloroflexota bacterium
GCGGCGCCGCCGCGGCGGGGGTCGCCGCCGCCGCGGCGGCGCCGCGAGCGCCTAAACTGCGCGCGCCGACCCCGACGATGATGCTACGGAGGACTCATGCCCGGCGCCGCATTCCGCACCCTCGGTGAAGCGGGCGACTGGGTGCAGACCGACTGGATGTCGAACGCACTGCGCTACGCGACGCGCGCGCATCTGCGCCGCCTGGAGCTGCTCTACGGGCAGCCGGTCGATTGCGGGGCGGCGCTCGCGGAGGGCTCGGGGCGCACGCTGCAGATCGTCGCGGTCACGGGGGGCTGGCTCGTGCAGCTAACGGTCACGCAGCAGGCGATCGAGAGCGCAGCGGCGCGACTCGCGGAGCTCGTCGCGGTGACGCTACACGAACACGAGGATGGGGCACTGCGGCTGAGCGCCGGCACGCGCGGCGGCGGCGCGTGGGCGTGGGAGGCCGCCGACCGCTCCGCCTGCGACGCGCTGTTCGCGTTCGCCGACGGGCTGCATCGCTGCCTGGCGCGCGCCTGAATCCCGGCCCGAGTGCCGAAGCCTCAGCTTTGCCCGCGCGCCTGCGCGTCGAGCGTATCGAAGACGGTCTTCGCGGTGCTCAGCGCGTCGTTCGCGCGCGGCACGCCGGCGTACACGGAGCAGTGGCGCAGCAGCTCGGCGACCTCGCCGCGCGACAGGCCGCTGTGCGTAACGGCGCGGCGCACGTGGACGGCCAGTTCGGTCTGCGCGCCGAGCGCGGTCAGCACGCCCAGCGTGACGGCGCTGCGCAGGCCGGCCGTGAGGTCCTCGCGCTCCCACATGCCGGCGCCGGCGGTAACGCGCACCCAGTCGACATGGCGATCGCTGACCTCGGCGGGGAACGGGCCGATCAGCGCGGCCACGCGCGCGCGGGCCTGCTCGGGCGTCTCGTTCGTCATCGATGCGCTCCCTTCGTTCCGGGGCAGACGATGCCACGCCTAGGCCCAGGCGCGCGCTATCCCTCGTACTGCTTGTGCACGAACTCGGCGTCGTGGCGCGCGCGGCAGTCGAGGCAGACCGGGTGCGCGCACGCGGTGCACGCCTCGCGCGTCGCGCGCGCGCAGTGCACGCAGCGGCCAGCGTACGGCGCCTCGCGGTAGGGCATGCGGCGAGCGTAACGCACGCCGCCGCGGCCGAACGCGGCGCAGCGGGGCGGGGGCGCCGGCGCTAGCGGCACGCGGCCGGGCGCGGCGGGCGCAGGCCGGGCATGGCGAACTCGACGAGACAGCGACCCCAGCCACCCATCGCGATCGGGACGAGCCCGGCGACCGCCAGCGCGACGCCGCCCGCGCCGCCCAACGCCACGCCGCCAACGATCAACGCCGGCCCCAGCACAACCCGGGCGGCACACCCGGCCAGCCGATTCATGAAGCGCACGAACTCGTTCATCGCTCGCCTCCGTTCGCGCTCAGCGTAGTGGCGATCGCGTCTCGCGCCCGCCGCCGAACGTCCCGCGTCGTGGCGGCCGAACTGCCCCTGCGGCCGTGCGCCGCTACACTCGCGGCATGCGCATGTCACGCTTCTTCGGCCGCACGCTCAGGGAGGCGCCCGCCGACGCCGAGACAGCGAGCCACCGGCTGCTGCTGCGGGCGGGCTGCATCGACCAGCTGATGGCGGGGGCGTACACGTACCTGCCGCTGGGCTGGCGCGTGAAGCGGCGCGTGGAGCAGATCGTGCGCGAGGAGATGGACCGCGCGGGGGCGCTAGAGCTGCACATGCCGGCGATCCAGCCGCTGGAGCTGTGGGCGCGCTCCGGTCGCGCGGACGGCTTCGGCGACGTGCTGTTCCGGCTCGCGGACCAGCGCGAGCGCGCGCTGGTGCTCGCGCCGACGCACGAGGAGGTGGTCACGCAGCTCTTCGCGAGCCACGCGCGCTCCTATCGCGACCTGCCGGTGACGCTGTACCAGCTGCAGACGAAGTTCCGCGACGAGGCGCGCCCGCGCGGGGGGCTGGTGCGCGTGCGCGAGTTCACGATGAAGGACGCGTACTCGTTCGACCTTGACGAGCGCGGGCTGGACGTCTCATACGACGCGATGTTCGAGGCGTACCGCCGCATCTTCGACCGCTGCGGCGTGCCGACGATCGCGGTGGAGGCGGACTCCGGCGCGATCGGCGGGAAGGGCTCGCAGGAGTTCATGTTCCTCACCGACACGGGCGAGGATGTGATCGTGCGCTGCGACGTGTGCGGCTACGCGGCAAACACGGAGAAGGCGGAGTTCGCGCGGCCGCGCGCCGCGTCTGCGGCGGACGAGCAGCCGCTGCCGAGCGAGCCCGTGGACACGCCGGATACGCCGACCATCGAGGCGCTGGCAAGGCTACTCGGCGTGCCGGAGGCGCGCACGGCGAAGGCGGTGCTGTACGCCGCGACGGACCCGCACGACGCCGCGGCAGCGGCGCTGCCGGTGTTCGCGGTGATACGCGGCGACCTACAGGTGAACGAGATCAAGCTGCGCAACCTGCTGGGCGGGCGCGAGCTGCGGGCGATGACGCCCGAGGAGGCGCGCGGCTACGGCATCGAGCCCGGGTACGCGTCACCGATCGGCGTCGACTCGCGCGTGCGCGTGGTGGCGGACACGTCGATCGCGGCATCGGTGAACCTCGTGGCGGGGGCGAACGCCGCGGGGCGCCACCTGCGGAATACGAACCACGGCCGCGACTGGACCGCGCACGAGGTGGCGGACATCGCGCTGGCTGAGGCGGGCCACGCGTGCGCCCGCTGCACGGACCGCGGCACGCAGCCGCCCGGCACGTTGCGCGCGGCGCGAGGCATCGAGATGGGACACGTGTTCCGACTCGGGCGGCTGTACGCGGACACGTTCGGCGTGCAGGTGCTGGACGCGGCGGGCGTGCAGCGCGTGCCGGTGATGGGCTGCTACGGCATCGGCGTGGATCGCATCATCGCGGCGGTGGTGGAGGCGCACCACGACGAGCGCGGCATCGCGTGGCCGGCGGCGGTCGCGCCGTTCGACGCGCACCTGGTGGTGCTGGGCGCCGCGCGGGACCCCGCGCTCGCGGCGGACGCACTGGCGCTGCACGACGCGCTCGAGGCGGCGGGCCTGGCGGTGCTCTACGACGACCGCGACGAGTCGCCGGGCGTGAAGTTCGCGGACGCGGACCTGCTGGGCGTGCCGCTCCGCCTCACCGTCTCGGCGCGTAACGCGAGCGCCGGCACGGTGGAGCTGCAGCGCCGCACGGGCGGCGCGGTGGAGCAGGTGCCGCGCGGCGAGGTGGTGGAGCGGCTGGCGGCCGAGCGTTCGGGCACCGCGAGCTGAGCATCGGGGGCGGCGCGAGGGGGGCGCTCGATGGCGGCGGTCGTACCGATCCAGAGCCTGACGGTGGCGGCGCTGCGCGAGGTGCTACGCGAGGCGCTGCTCGACGAGGGCGCGGCGGTCGTGACGGTGACGGAGTTCGTGGCGCGCATCGAGTGGTCGCCGAGCGGGGTCGAGATCGATCGCGGGGTGCGCGCGCTGCTGGCGGAGATCGAGGCGCTGACGACGCTGTTCGAGGACGGCGACGTGGAGCTATGGTGGTACGTGGAGACGCTACGGGGGCTGGTGGGGCAGGCGTGAGTCAGGACGCGGTAGTCACCATGCAGCCACGGACGAGGGCGGTCTCGCTGCGCGAGACTTCGTCGACACGATAGCGGCGCTGGCGGCGGGGGAGCGACGAGCCCCGCAACGCCTAGATCGGGCCAGGCCCATCGTGAATGCCGCGCGCCCGCTGCGTCCCATGCGCGCTCTCAAGTTCGCAGTCCCATGCCGGCTCGATCGCGTCCGTTCCGTCCGCCCCCCCCCCCGCGACGGCGACAAGCTGCGCGCTTGGGAGCTTAGCGGTGGCGTTGTCCAGCGGTTTACGGCTGGACGGTCGCGCCAGATTACTCTACAATATGCGAGCACGCGCAACTGGCAAGAAGGAGGCCATTTGACCGCTTGATCATCGCGGGATATTAGCCGCCAAGAAACACGGGGACTAGCTGCTTCGGCAGCTTTCTTGCTTTTGATGAAGAGAACTCCGTATTGCTAGGAGAGTTGAAGACTGAGATTCGTTCGCTCTCGTGCTCTGCGGTCAAGGATTTTGACGGCCACAGAATGGCTGTACGAATGAGCGATCTCGTGGTAACTCAGGAAGAGCTCGCGAGCTTTGTTGGCTGTTCCCAGTCCGACATTTCAAAGTTCAAGGACGATGCTTCTCGGCCTTCGATCGGTCAAGTGGCGCTGATCGCCGAGCATCTCCGGCTCCCGTTTAGCGATCTTGTCCGCGAGCCATGCCGCGACCGACTCGAGTACCTGCTTCGGCATTACGTCCAGTACGCCTAGCGGAACAGGCTCTCCCCCGCGACGATGCGCGAGATGTCCGAGAAGGTCACCACTACGGCGAGCGCGATGAAGAGGATGAAGCCGACGAAGTGGACGAGCGCTTCCTTCTCGGGCGCGATGCGGCGGCCGCGGCGGAGCACCTCGATCACCACGAACACGGCGCGGCCGCCGTCGAGCATGGGGAGCGGCAGCAAGTTCATGACGCCGAGGTTGATCGACAGCAGCGCGGCGAGTTCGAGCACGGGCGAGACACCGCCCTCGCGCGCGGCTTCGCCGGTGGTCTGCGCAATGGCGACGGGGCCCGCGACCTGCGGGCTGCTACCGCCCTTGATCCAGGAGAGCAGCTCGTTGCGGGCGAGCAGCATGGACTCGGCGGTGGCGCGCAGGCCGTTGGGGAGCGACTCCCAGGGCGGCTGCACGACGCGCTCGGTGAACGGCTGCTGCGGCAGGATGACGATGCCGGTGGGGCCCTGGCCCTCCGGTGGCGTCCAGCGCGGCGTGATGCGCACAGTGACGAACTCGCCGTCGCGGCGCACCAGGAACTCAGTCTCATGGCCGACGTTGAGGCGGATGTAGCGGCCGGCCTCGGCGACGTTCTTTGCGTTGCGGCCGCCGATCTCGTAGATGACGTCGCCAGCGCGCAGGCCGGCCGCCTCAGCGGGGCTGTCGGGGAGCACACTGTCCAGCTGCGCGCGGCCGATCGGCTCCTCGTGCGGCCAGGTAAAGGCGAAGGCGAAGAGCACGACCGGCAGCACGAGGTTGATGACCGACCCGGAGACGAGCACGATCAGCCGCTGCCAGGCCGGTTGCGCCGCCAGCGACCGCCGGTCGGTCGGGTCCTCTTCGCCGAGCAGGCGCACGAAGCCGCCGAGCGGGAGCCAGTTCAGCGAGTATTCGGTCTCGCCGATGCGCCACGCGGCGATGCGTGGGGGAAAGCCGACGCCGAACTCCAGCACGCGCACGCCGAAGAGCTTCGCCGTCGCGAAGTGCGCAAGCTCGTGCGCGACGACTAGGCCAACGAGCACGACGACGAAGAGGAGCGCTGCAGACAGCGCGTCGCGTGCGAACGCGGCGGCGATGGCGAGCGCGACGAGCACGGTTGCGAGCGTGCCGAGCGTGCGCGCGAGCGCGGGGGCGCGGGCGCCCGGAGCGGGCGCGCCGGGGGAAATGGACGGCGGCGGCTCGCGCGTCATGGCTGGCGTGCGCCCG
>VGPB01000128.1 GCA_016875695.1 Chloroflexota bacterium
CGGGTCGCGCTAGAAGGCGCGCCACCGCGGCGGGGCGAGTAGGGCGACCGTGAGCAGCGCCGCGGCGCCGAGCACCGCGCTGCCGCCCACCGCGACCTGCGCGCCGGCCGCGTCGGCTACGAAGCCCGCGGCGAGCACGCCGAGCGGCTGCAGGCCCCAGAGTAGGCTGACGAGCGAGATCACGCGGCCGCGCATCGCCTCGGGCGTCTCGATGAGCACGACGGTTTGCGTCGTGGTCTCGGCGACCTGCAGGCCGAGGCCCGCGGCGATCGCGCAGGCGGCGGCGACCGCGAGCGTGGGGCTGATCGCGAACGCGATCAGCCCCACGCAGGCGACTGTGAGCCCGCCCCAGAAGATCGGCGCGCGCCGGCGCTGCCCCGATAGCGGCACGAGCAGCACTGCGCCGGCCACCGCGCCGACGCCCGCGGCCGTGTAGATCATGCTGAGCGCGCCAGCGCTGCCGTGATACACATCGCGCACGAGCACGGGCGCGAGCTGCTGCCAGTTGCGGCCGGTCAGCGTGATCACGAGCGAGACGAGTAGCAACATGAGGATGGCACGCTCCGCACGCACGTGTCGCAGCGCGCCGGCGAGGTCCGCGACGACGTGCCACGGGCCGTCGCGGCGACGGCGCGGGATGCGCATCGTCGCGATGGCCGCCGCGAGCACCGCGTTGCCGATGCCGTTGCCGATGAAGCAGCCACCGGCGCCCGCGCTCGCGAGCACGAACGCGCCCAGCATCGGGCCCGCGATCGTCGTCGCCGAGAACATGCTCACGTTGAGCGCCACAGCGTTCGGTACGACGGAGGCCGGCACAGTGTCCGGGATGAGCGACTGCCGAGCGGGGATGTCCATCGTGAACGCGCAGCCGGCAAGAAACGCGAGCACGACCATCTGCCACAGCTCGATCAGCCCGAGCACGATCAGCGCGCCCTCGACGAACATCAGTACCGCGACCGTCGAGCGCGTTGTGACGAGCAGGTGCTTGCGAAACAGGCGGTCGGCGGCGACGCCGGAGAACGGACCGAGGATTAGGAACGGCACGGACAGCATGGCGCCGACGAGCGCGACGGCCGAGGCGCGGTTCGTCAGCTCGAGCACGAGCCAGCCCTGCGCGACGATGATCATCCACCAGCCACTCAGCGCGAGGAACAGCCCGGCAAAGAGCAGCCGAAAGTCGCGGTAGCGCAGCGCGGCGAGCGAGTCCGGGAGGCGCGAACGCGCCGCGGCGACGGGCGGGACCGGCCGCTCGCCGGGCGGCTCGGGCGGATTGAGCGCGGCGTGCGCCTCGATCACGTGGGCTCCGCTCGGTGGTCAGCCGCTTCGGTGCGGCGGGAGTTGGACGGACGGCGCGGCGTGGGGCCGGACGGAGAGCATAGCGCGGAGCAGCGGATCAGCCGAAGGCGCGGTCCGCGCCGAGCTGCGCGATGTCGTCGGCAGAGAGCCCCGCCTCGGTGAGCACCTCGAACGTGTGCTCGCCGATCTGCGGGGCGGACCGGCGCACGCGCACGTCCGCTCCGTCGATGGTGAACGGCGCGTGCACCATGCGCATGCGGCCGCCGCGCGGGTGCTCCACGTCCTCGAACGCGTGCATTGCCGCGAGCTGGGGGTCCGCGATCACCTCCGGCAACGTGGCGATCGGTGCCCACAGCAGGCGCTCCGCGTCGAGGCGGGGCGCCCAGTCGGCGAGGTCGCGCGTCATGAAGCGTTGCTCGATCCTGGCGGTCAGCTCCGCCGAGCGCTCCGTGAATTGCTCGAAGCTCGTGATCTCGGCGATCCACTCGGGGGCACCGAGCGCGCGGCAGAACGCAGGCCAGTCGCGTAGCGCGTGCGGCATGGTTAGCTGCAGCCAGCGGCCGTCGCGCGTGGGGTAGGTGTTGTTGAGCGGCGTGGGCGGGGCGCGCCGGTCGTTCTTCGGCGGGTGCACGCCGTCGAGCAGCGCTGCCTGGATCTGGTTCGAGATCGTCCACAGCCCGGTTTGCTGCAGCGTGACCTCCACGTGCTGAGCCTCGCCGTTAGCGTCGCGCAGGCGCAGCGCGGCGAGCGTCGCCGCGAGCACGTTGAGCGAGGTCGTGTGGTCGCCCTGGCCGCCCACGGGCTGGATCGGCGGCGCGGTCACCTCGCCGACGATCGACTCGATACCGGAGCGCGCCCAGAAGGCGAGGAAGTCAAAGCCTGCGCGGTCGGCGTCCGGGCCCCTGCTGCCATAGCCGCTGAATTGCACGTGCACGAGGCGCGGGTTGAGCGCGCGCAGGGTCTCGAAGCCGACGCGGTAGCGCTCGACGCGCTCGTGCGTGAAGTTCGTGATGAACACGTCGAAGCCAGGGATCAAGCGCTGCAGCAGCGCCTGCCCCGCGGGGCGATTGAGGTCGATCGCGATGCCGCGCTTCGAGCGGTTGTCGTTCTCCCACGCCGCGTGCACGGGCGCGCCCGGTGCGCCGGTTTCGAGCACGTTGCGGAACGCGTCGCCGTCCGGCGGCTCGAGCTTCACGACGTCGGCGCCCAGATCTGCCATGAGGCCGGCGGCCGCCGGCGCGGCGAGCCAGTTCGCCGCCTCGAGCACGCGTACGCCCTCGAGCGGTGCGAGCACGCGCGCCCTCCCGACCCCGGCCGCAGTGGGCACGATGCTACCACGCGCGAGTCCGAGGCCCGGCGATCGGGCGGTGCGGGGGCTGGCCGGCTCACGGGCGGGCCCGCCGGCGCGTGCGCGCGATATAGCTCGTCGCTCCGGACGGCGCGCGGCCCACCACCGCGCCGCTCGCTATGCTGGTGCCGGCTAGAAGCGAGGGTTACGATGGAGCGGCTGCCGGAGCTGGCCCCGCCCGCCACCGAGCTGCACCTGCGCATGTACCGCGACATGCTCGTAGCGCGCGAGCTGAACGAGCGCATGTTCGCGCTGAACCGGCAGGAGCGCGCGGCGTTCGTGGTCTTCGGCGCGGGGCGCGAGGCGGCGCAGGTGGGGTCGGCCCACGCGTTGCAGCGCGGCGTCGACTGAGTGCTCCCGTACTACCGCGACGTCGGCGTGATGCTCGTGCTCGGTGTGACGCCGTTCGAGGTGCTGCTGGGGCTGCTCGCGAAGGCGGGCGATCCGAGTTCGGGCGGGCGGCAGATGTCATGCCACTGGTCGTACCCGGCGGCGCGGGTGGTCATGCGCTCGAGCGTGATCGTGGCGAACCTGCCGCATGCGGCAGACATCGCATATGCGTCGAAGCTGCGGGGGCTGGCCGAGGTCACGATCGCGTACTTCGGCGAGGGCGCGACGAGCGAGGGTGACTTCCACGAGGCGCTGAACTTCGCGTCCATCCACCGGCTGCTGGTGATCTTTTTCTGCGAGAACAACGGCTATGCGATCTCCGAATCGACGGAGAAGCAGATGGCTGTGCGTCACGTCGCGGAGCGCGCACGCGGCTACGGCATGCGGCACGCGACGGTGGACGGCAACGACGTGCTGGCGGTGTACGAGGAGACGCGCTGGAGCGTCGAGGAGGCGCGCCGCCGCGGCGCGCCGAAGCTGATCGAGGCGAGCACGTACCGGCTCGGGCCGCACACCTAGTCGGACGACGGCCGGCGCTACCGGCCACGCAGCGAGGTGGAGGAGTGGGCGCGGCACGACTCGATCGATCGGCTGCGCGGACGAGTGCGGGACAGCGGCGGGCTCGCGGCGGAGGCGGACGAGCGTGTGCGCGAGGACGTGCGCCAGGAGATTGCGGCAGCGGTGGAGGCGGCCGAGCGCGTCGGTGACCCGACGCCGGAGTCCGCGCTGTGCCACGTGTGGTAGGAGGCCGGCGGCGATGGCTGAGACGACGTACCTGGCGGCGGTCCACGACGCGCTGCGCGAGGAACTGGAACGGGCCCCGGAGGTGGTGTGCTCGACGAGGACATCTAGGAGGGCGGTGTCTTTCGCGTGACAGGCGGGCTGCTCGACGTGTTCGGCGCGCAGCGCGTGCTCGATACACCGCTCGCGGAGTCGAGCATCGTAGGCGTGGCGATCGGCATGGCGGCGAACGGCTGCCTGCCCGTCGCGGAGCTGCAGTTCGCGGATTTCGCGTTCCCGGCGGTCAACCAACTGATCAGCGAGGCGGCGAAGTGGCGCTACCGCACGAACGGGGCGAGCGGCTGCCGATCGTGGTGTGCATCCCGTAAGGGGCGGGCATCCGGGGCGCTCTGTACCATTCGCAGTCGATCGAGGCGCTGCTGGCGCACATCCCCGGGCTGAAGGTGGTCGCGCCGGCCACGCTGTACGACGCGAAGGGGCTGCTGAAGGCGGCGATCCGCGATCCCGATCCCGTCATCTACCTCGAGCATAAGGAGGCGTACCGCGCGGTGCGCGGCAAGGTGCCCGCCGGCGACTACGCGTTAGCGATCGGCGTCGCCGAATGGCGGCGGCGCGGCGACGGGCTCACGGTGATGAGCTACGGGATGATGCTGTACGAATGCCTGGCCGCGGCGGAGCAGTTGGCAGGCGAGGGCATCGAGGCGGGCGTGCTCGACCTGGGCATGCTCGCACCGCTCGATCGCGACGCGATCCTCGACGCGGCGCGCGCGACTGGCAAGGTGCTGATGGTGCACGAGGAAAACCTAAGCGGCGGGTTGGGCGCCGAGGTGGCCGCGCTGATCGCGGAGCACGCGTTCGGCGACCTCGACGCACCGGTGCGGCGGCTGGCTGCGCCGGACATGCCCTTGATGCTGTTCAACGCGACGCTCGAGGAGCACTGGCTGCCCTCGCGACAGACGATCGCGGCCGCGCTGCGCGAGCTCGCGGCGTACTGAGGCAGGGCACGGCGTGGACTGCCTGCTGATGTCGAACGTCGGCGAGGGCGTGGCCGAGGGGGCGGTCGTGCGCTGGCTCAAGCAGGCCGGCGGCACGGTGCGGGCGGACGAGCCGTTGGTCGAGGTGGAGACGGACAAGGCGGTCGTAGAGATGCCCTCGCCGTTCGCGGGCACGCTGGTGCGCATCTTCGTCGCCGCGGGCGAGTTGGTCGCGATCGGCGCGCCACTCGCCGAGTACGAGCCCGCCGCCGCTGCGGGCACGGCGCCCGCGGCCGCAGCGGCAGGGGCCCCGTCGCCTGCCGAGCCTCCGACGCTAGTGGCGCCGGCGGCGCCTGCCGTCGAGGCCACGTTGCCCCCGACGCGCTCGCAGCCGGCGCTCGGCGCGCCGCCGCTGACGCCCGTGGTGCTCAGGCTGGCGGCCGAGCTCGGTATCGACCTTGCGGCGGTCGCGGCCGACGCTGGCGCTGACCTGACTCTCTGAAACGAGACCAGCGGAGGAGGTGAAGACTTTTGTTGGTCGCGAGGGAGGGGACGGCATCGAGCAGGGGGAAGTGGTTCGGAGCCGAGGAGATCATTGGCAAGCTGAGGGAGGCCGAGGTCGGTCTGGCGCAGGGTCAGACGGTGGCGCAAGTGTCCCGGAGGCTGGGGATCAGCGAGCAGACCTACTACGGCTGGCGCCGCGAGTACGGCGGGATGAAGGTCGACCAGGCGAAGCGGCTGCAGGAGCTC
>VGPB01000129.1 GCA_016875695.1 Chloroflexota bacterium
GCCTGGCGAGCATCCTGCGCCGCGTTTGGTCTGCGTCACCTGCGCACCCGCCCCTACACGCCGCGCACCAACGGCAAGGCCGAACGCTTCATCCAGGTGCTGCTCCGCACGTGGGCCTACGCCTTCGCCTACCCCACCAGCGCCCATCGCGCTCGTGCCCTCGCCGGCTGGCTGCGCTAGTACAACTGACGCAAGCCCCATGGCTCGCTCGGTGGCCTCCCGCCGGTCAGTCGGCTCTCACAGGTTCGTGGTCACTACACCTAGGTCTGGCTGTGCGCGGGCTCAGACGCGGATCACCACCTTGCCAAAATGCGCCTGCGACTCGAGCAGCGCGTATGCGGCCGGCACCTCTTCGAAGCCGAACACGCGGTCGACCACCGGGTGCACGGCGCGCAGCTCGAGCGCGCGGTTCATGTCCTCGAACATCGCGCGGCTGCCGACCGAGATGCGCGTCGCGTGGATGTTGCGCCCTACCAGCGGTACGTTCGCCGCGTCGGCGTCCTCGTGCGCGAGCGCGCCGATAATCGCGACGTGCCCGCCGAGCCGTGTCGCGGTCATCGACTTCGCGAACGTGCCCTCGCCGCCGACCTCGAGCACGGCATCGACGCCGCGGTCAGCCGTAAGGTCGCGGACGGCGCGCTCCCAGTCGGGGCGCTCGCGGTAGTTCACGGTGGCGTCCGCGCCGAGCGTACGGGCGCGCTCTAGCTTCTCGTCGCTGCTCGAGGTGATGATCGCGCGCACGCCCGCGAGGCGCGCGAGCTGGAGGCCGGCGATGGAGACGCCGCCGGTGCCCAGCAGCAGCACGCTCTGGCCAGGGCGCAGCCGGGCCTGCTCGAACATCGAGTTCCACGCCGTGAGCGCGGCGCACGGCAGCGTCGCCGCCTCGTCGTCGCTCATATGCGCAGGCGTGCGCACGAGGCCGCTCGTGGGGAGCACCACGAGCTCGGCCAGCATGCCGTCGCGCGTCCCGCCGCCGAGCGCGACGCGCGTGTACTCCGGCCGGATGTCTCCGTCTGCCCAGTGCGGGAAGAAGCAGCCGGTCACGCGGTCGCCGACGGCGAGCTCCGAGACGCCCGGCCCCAGCTCGACGACTTCGCCGGAACCGTCCGACAGCGGGACGATCGGCTGCTCGGAGCGGCGCGCGAGCATGAGATCGCGGTAGTTGAGCGAGGTCGCGCGCACCCGCATCAGCACCTCGCCGGGGCCGGGACGCGGGTCCGGGAGCTCGACGGGGCGCAGGCCGTCCAGCCCGCCGCCCGGGGTCATGCGGTATGCCCTCACCTCAGCCTCGTTTCGCCGCGGCCCATATGCGACAAGCGTTGTATCACCCGGCGACGCCGTTGTCGGTGATCGCCTCGAGCCGGGCGATGTAGGGGGCGGGGAGCCCGCACGCGCGCGCGCCCCGAAGCAGCGTTCGCTTGAAGGCGGGCGACGGCGTGAAGCCGCGCGGGTCCGGTGCGACGACGCAGTACGAGCGGCACTCCACATGGTCGCCGGCGAGCGTGCGCACACGCACGGCGTAGCGGCGGTACGCAGGCGGGTCGCGATGCAGGCCCTCCTGCTCGTCGAGCGCCCAGGACTCCTCGCCGGCGACGAGCCAGAGCGCCCCCCACACCTCGTCGCCCGCGCTGGACACGACGTCTGCGACGCCGCCGTGCCAGGTGTTGCGGCTCTCGATGCTGAAGGCGAGGCGGTGGTCCGGCAGGCAGGCGGCGGCCACGAAGCGCGCCGACGGGCAGTGCGTGTGCAGCCACTCTGCGTCCAGGTGCGAGCCGAACGCGAAGTACAGGAAGGGCGGCGCGTCGTGCGGGGCGTCGTTGGCCATCGGCGCCAGCGTACGCGAGCGCGAGGCTCCGCACGCGGTCGATGGCGGGCTGCTACGCTCCGCGCGTCGCTCGTGAACGCCGAGGGGAGGGCGCGCATGGCGCTGGATCCTGTGAGCCTGCCAGAGGAGGTGCTGCACTTCCTCGGCGAGCGGCACCTCGCGACGCTCACGACGCTGCGACCCGACGGGCGCCCGCATGTGGTGCCGGTCGGCTTCGCGTTCGACCCTGCGACGCGTGTCGCACGCGTGATCACCAACCGCGGCTCGCGCAAGACGCTGAACCTCGCCGCGGGCGGACGTGCGGTGCTGTGCCAGGTGGACGGCGGGCGCTGGCTCTCGCTTGAGGGCGAGGGGCGGGTCGCGGAGGCGCCGGACGCCGTCGCGGCAGCGGTCGCGGCGTACGCCGCGCGCTACGGTGCGCCAGGCGCGAACCCGGCGCGCGTCGCGATCGAGATTGCCGTCGATCGCGTGCTCGGGCGCGGCTAGGCCGCCCGCGCGTCGCGGCGGGTCGCGCTGCTAGACTCGACGCATGACGACCGATCAGCCGGCGGACGCCGACTCCAGCTCCGCGTACCGCTCCGCGTGGGAGGCCTGGCAGGCGCAGCTCGCCGAGGTGCACGCCTTCTTCCTCGACGGCCAGAAGCTGCACCCGACGGCGCTGAAGGGCCTGCTCAACCGCGAAGCGCGCGCGAAGGCGCGCTATGACGCCGCGCGGCGGCAGCTGCTCGGCATCGACGAGGACTGACGCGATGGCGGCGGCGAGCGCGAACCGCAGGGGCGCGGCGCCCGGCTACGCGCGCGCGCTCGCGGTGGGCGCGACGTTTGCGATCGCGTGGTCGCCGTGCATCGGGCCGATCCTCGGCGCGCTGCTCACGCTCGCGGCGGCCTCGGGGACGGCGGTGCGGGGCGGGGTGCTGCTGGTGGCGTACTCGCTGGGCCTCGGTGTCTGGTTCGTGGCGTTCGCGCTGGCCATCGGCACGCTCGCGCCGGCGTTGCGGCGCGTGCAGCGCTACATGAGAGCGCTGCTCGTGCTGAGCGGGGCGCTGTTTATCCTCGTCGGCGCGCTGATGTACCTCGGCGAGTTCGCGCGGCTCAACCGGGAGTTCCAGTCGCTGGGGTTCCTGTTCGGGCGCACCGCCGACGCGGAGGCGCAGCTCGCCGGCCATGCGGGTGGCGCGCTGGGCCCGGCGATCGCATTCTTCGGCGGGCTCGTGTCGTTCCTGTCGCCGTGCGTGCTGCCGCTGGTGCCGGTGCACCTGGCGAACGTCGCCGGGGATGCGGCGCTGCAGGCGCGCGCCGGCGAGGCGGTGAGCCGCCGCCTGCTGCTGGGCCACTCGCTCGCGTTCGTCGCGGGGTTCACGCTGGTGTTCTCGGCGGTCGGGGCCTCGGTGGGGCTTGCCGGCGCGCTGGTCGCGGACCGCATCGAGTTGCTCACCCAGGTCGGGGGGTGGGTGCTGGTCGCGCTCGGGCTGCACCTGAGCGGGCTCGTGCGGCTGCCGTTCCTCGAGCGCACGTACCAGTTGCCTGCCGCGAGCCGGTGAGCGGGGCGGCGGGGCGCCGGGCGTTGCCCCGGTTGCCGCTGACCGCGCGCTGCTGCCTACAATGTGCGCGATGGATCCGGACTACGGGATCGACCTCGACGAGACGGGCCGCGTCTTCGACCAGGCCGAGGTCGTGGTGGTGCGCTTCCACTTGATACCCCAGCGCCTGCTCATCGACGCGCGCAGCGCGCCGGGCGACCCTCCCATGGTGCGCCTCGTGCCGCCGGTCACGTCCGCCGAGGAGCGTTACCGCTACCTGCAGCGCGAGCGCCCCGGCCTGCCGCTGCCGGAGTACATCACGGTCGTGGGCTGGCCACGCTACGTGCAGGTGCTCAAGGAGACGGGGCTGTGGGAGCGCATCGAGCAGCGCCTCGTGCGCGCCGGCGGCCCGGAGCTCGCCCGGCAGTGTGGCGCCGTCTTCGGCGAGGTGCGCGCGGCGGAGCGACTCGAGGTCGCGGCCGCGATCCGCGGCGGCGAGGGGTACGAGTCGCTGTGGGAGCGCAGCGCCTCGCGCTGAGGCGCGAGGCGCGGTTGCGACCCCGGGGCGATCGCAGCGGGATGCTCTGCTAGCCTTGCGCGCGTGCGCCGTCTGTATCACACACCCCTGAGCATTGTGGCGTTCCTGACCGCGAGCGCGGCGGCCGCGTGCGGCGGTGGAACGCCCGATGCCGCGGACCGCATCGTCGTGCTGGTGCCCTTTGCCGCGGGCGAGCGGCTGACATACGGCCTGTACGACAGCGCCGACGTGCTCGTCGGGCGCGGAGAGCTGAGAGTCGAGGCAAGCGGCGACGCGCTTGCGCTGGCCCAGCAGTACGCGCGCCCGGGCGAGCAGCCCAACGACACGTCGACCGTGGTCGTCGACGCGACGACGCTCGCGCCGCGCAGCGTTGAGCGCGCGATCTCCAGCGAGGGTCACAGCTATCGCGCGACGTACGCGGCAGACGGCAGCAGCGTCGCGCTGACGCGCGACGACGAGAAGCCGCGTACGCTCGCGTTGCCGGCCGATGCGTACGACAATGAGTCGTCGCTGTGGCTGTGGCGCACGATTGAGCTGCGCGACGGCTACCGCGCCCGCTACGTGTCGGCGAACCCCGTCGAACGCACGCGCCAGGTGGTGAGCCTGACGATGGCTGGCCGCCAGCGTGTCGAGGTGCCGGCCGGCACGTTTGAAACGTGGCGGCTGCAGGTGCGCAACGGCCGCGCGACGCGCGTCGCATGGATCCACGTCGATCCGCCGCACGAGCTCGTGCAGTGGGACAACGGGACGCTGCTCTTCAAGTTGGAGGCCGCTGCGCTAGCCGCTCTGCCACAGGCACCCGCGCCGCGCGGCGCGCGCCCCGGTCTCCTCGGCCACCAGCAGCTCGCGCAGCGAGCCGTCCTTGGTCCAGGCGCGCGCGAGCCCCTCGCGCGCGAGTGCCGCGTCGATTAGCCGCCCGTCCGCCGCGACGAGGTAGCGCAGCTCGCGGCCGCTGCGATCTTGCGGGCGCGCGGGCTCCGGCAGCAGGCGCACCGTGGTGCCCGCGAGCGCCGCCAGCCGCTCGCTCGCCTCGCGGAAGCAGGGCTCGCCGCGCTCGGGCGTGTCGATGCCGTAGACGCGCACGCGCAGCACGGTCTGCGCGGCACGCACGTCGAGCGTGTCGCCGTCGACGATGTGCTCGACTTCCACGAGCGGGAGTACGTCCGCGCCGGCGACGCGCCAGCCGTCGGGGTACAGCGCGAGGCGCGCTCCCGACGCCGCGACCGCCGTGGCGAGCGGCGTGGCGGTGGGCGTCCGGAGCGCGCTGGCGGTGCCGGACGCCGAGTCGCGGTCACGGCGGCTGAGCGCGGTGACGGCCGTGGTCAGCACGATGCCCACGGCGAGCACCAGCAGTGTGCGACCCAGGCGGCGCCGCGAGCGCGTGAGGCGCAGCGGCCAGTCTGGCTCGTAGCGGCGTCGCCCGCGCGCTCCTCGCCGCGTCACGCCGGCTGCTCCGCGCGCGCGTGCACGAGCGTGGCGCCGCGTGCGCGCCACGCCGCCAGCACGCCCGCGACTGCCGCATCGAACGACGCGGCTGCGGCGGCGGGCACCCACACCACCGCCCCGGCGCGGAAGCGCTCGCGCTCCTCGACGGTTGGGCCGGTC
>VGPB01000130.1 GCA_016875695.1 Chloroflexota bacterium
GCGCAACGAACGGCGCGCCGGTGCGCGCCGCGAAGGCGGCGACCGCCTCGACGTCTGCCGCGCTGTCGAGCTCGGCGACCGCGGCGTCGAAGCTGGCGTCGGCGAACCACAGGCGCAGCCACGCCCGCACGGCAGGTGAGCCGCCCAGCACCGCGACCCTGAGCAGGGCTGTACCCATCGGCCGCGCCTCCGGCCCTCGAGCTTACGCGCGCTCGCCGAGCGTGACGCTGAACTCTCGGCGCTCGCCGCCGCGCAGCAGCACGAGCGGCACGGTCGCGCCGACGCGCTCGGCGCCGAGCTGCGCCTGCAAGTCGGCAACGTCGGTGGTGACATCACCGCCGAGCGCGAGCAGGATGTCGCTGGCCGAGCGCGCGGGCGCGCTCGGCCAGCGACATCCTGCTTCGACGCTGACGGCGACCAGCCCGCTGGTCTGGTCGCCGGTGGTCGTCGCCAGCGACGCGGGCAGCGCGACCGGCTGGCTGCCAACGCCGAGGTACGCGCGGCGCACGTGACCGTGCTCGCGCAGCTCGGCGACGAGCGCGGACACGGCGTGCGCGGCGATCGTGGCCCCCTCGCCACGGCCGCCGCGCGAGGTGTTCACGCCGAGCACCCGGCCCGCCACATCGATGAGCGAGCCGCCGGAGAAGCCGGGCTGTAGCGTCACGTCGGAGCGCAGGTACCCCTCGATGTGCGTGCCGCGACGCGTGCGCAGCGGGCCGCCGACGGCGCTGACGACGCCGCCGGACGCGTGCACACCGTCGCCCCAAGGGCGGCCGCTAGCGAGCACCAGCTGCCCAACGCGCGCCGCGCCCGCCGGCGCGAACTCGGCCGCGGCGGGTGCCGCGCCCTCGACGCGCAACAGCGCGAGGTCGGAGCCGGGGTCGCGGCCCACGAGCTGGGCGACGACCTCCTGCCCGTCGGGCAGGCCGACGCAGATCGCGTCCTCCTGCTCCAGCGCGTGGTCGGCGCTGACGATGTACCCGCCGTTGGCCCAGGCGACGCCCGACGCGGCGAGGCGGCGGCGGGCGCGCACGCGCACGGTGTACGTCTGCGCGCGCTCCGCGGCTGCAGCGAGCCCGTCGGACAGCTGCTGCAACGCGTTCATGTCGGCTGTGGTCATGGGTGCCCCTCTCGTGCTCCGGCATCGACACCCAGGGCCGCGCCGCGTTCGTGTCGTGCCGGCATCGAGCGTCGCACGCCGGCGCAGGGCGCCGGATCACCCGAACGAGCGGGCGCGAGCCCGTCAACACGGGCGGCGTCGCGCGCGCTATCGACGCGACCGCTACGATGCGCCGGCAGCGGAGGGCCGCCGTGTTTCCGATCCGCGATCTCAACCCGACGCGCGTCTTCCCGGTAGTCACGTTCGCGCTGATCGCCGTGAACGTGGTCGTATTCTTCTTTTGGCAGCCGCACACCTTCCAGGAAGAGGTGCGCTTCCTCTACCGCCAGGCCGCAATCGCGTGCGAGCTCACGACGGGTAACGCGCTGAGCCTCGACGAGATTCGCGACGAGCGCTGCAGCGATGCCACAGGCGACGAGCCGTTCTTCGACGACAAGCGGGTGCGGCTGTCCTCGGTGGTATCGATGTTCCTGCACGGGAGCCTGCTGCACCTGCTGGGCAACCTATGGTTCCTGTACCTGTTCGGGAACAACGTGGAGGAGGCGTACGGGCGGCTGCGCTACCTTGTGGCGTACCTGATCGCAGGGCTGGGCGCGACGCTAGCGTTCACGATGATGCACCCGCAGAGCACGACACCGCTCGTCGGCGCGTCGGGCGCGATCGCCGGCGTGCTGGGCGCGTACCTCGTGCTGTTCCCGCAGCGGCAGGTGCTCTCGATTGTGATGTTCGTGCTGATCCCGGTGCCCGCCGCGCTGTTCCTCGGGCTGTGGTTCCTGGGGCAATTCCTGGAGGCACAGCCAGGCGTCGCGTGGGAGGCACACGTCGCGGGGTTCGTGCTGGGCGCGGCGGTCACGCTCATCTTCCGCGCGCCGCTGCTCGCGCGCGTGCGCGCGCTGCATCGCGGCTGGGCATAGCCCGCACACGCTTCGAGGGAGCGCGCCATGCCCGAGGTCACACGCCTGCTCGCCGCGCTCGCGAACGCGCCGGGCCCGTCGGGGTTCGAGGGGCCGGTGCGCGCGCTGCTGCGCGAGGAGCTGCGGCCGCACGCCACCGAGGTCACGACGGACGGGCTGGGCTCGCTAGTCGCGCGCCTCGGGGCGCCGCCCGGCGACGGCGTGCCGCGGGTAATGCTGAGCGCGCACATGGACGAACTGGGCCTGCTGGTGCGGCGCGTCACGCCGGAGGGCTTCCTGAAGTTCCAGACGCTCGGCGGTTGGCTCGACCAGGCGCTGATCAACCAGCGCTGGACGGTGCTCACCCGCGGCGGCCCGGTGCCCGGGGTGTCGGGCATCAAGACGGTGCACGTGATGACGCCCGAGGCGCGCGGGCGCGTGTTCGCGCGCGACGAGCTGTTCCTAGACGTCGGCGCGGCGAACGCCGAGGACGCGACGGAGCGCCTACAAGTCCGCCCGGGCGATCCAGTGGTGCCGGACAGCCCGTTCCAGGAGCTGGCCGGCGGCCGGCTGTACCTCGGCAAGGCGTGGGACGACCGCGTCGGCTGCGGGGCGCTGGTCGGCGTCGCGCGCGCACTCGCGGAGGCGGCGCTGCCCGCGACGGTGTTCGCGGTCGGCACGGTCCAAGAAGAGGTCGGCCTTCGCGGCGCCGAGACAGCGAGCCGCCAGGTGCGGCCCGACATCGGCATCAACCTCGAGTCGGGCGTAGCGGGCGACTACCCGGGGATCACGGCCGACGAGGCGCAGGAGCGGCTCGGCGCCGGGCCGGCGGTGTTCCTGCACGACAGCTCGATGCTTCCAAACCTCGCGCTGCGCGACCTCTGCATCGAGGTGGCGCGCGAGGCGGAAGTGCCGTTGCAGTTCAACGTGCTCACGGGCTACGGCCAGGACGGCGCGGCGATGCAGCGCCATGGCGCGGGCACGCCGACCATCAACATCGCGGTGCCGACGCGCTACCTGCACAGCCACCACGGCGTGATCAGCCGCGACGACTTCGATCACGCGGTGCGGCTGGTGGCGGCGCTGGTGCGTCGCCTCGACGCGCCGACGGTGGCGCGCGTGCGTGCGTTCGACTGAGGTCACCTGCCGTAACGGGACGCCGGACCCGCACTGAGCGCGCGGCGACGCGCTAGCAGTCGGTGCGCACGAGCACGATCGCGTGCGCGTCCTCGTACGCGGTGCGCCAGCTGCCGCTAGCGAGCAGGTAGCGCGCGAGCGGCGCGTCCGGGGCGAAGAGCACCGTGCGGAAGCCACGCTCCGCGAGCACGCGCTCGACGCCGGCGTGCAGGCGCACGACCTCGAGGTACTCGACGAGCTCGGGGCCGCGCGCGTAGAGGTCGTGCTGGCGGCCGTCGACGAACACGCGCGTGTCGGGCCACTGCGTCCAGATCCGGTAGCCGCCCCAGCCGAACTCGTTGAACAGCGAGCCGGGCAGGCCCGCCGCGGCGACGGGCATGCGCTCGTCCGCGCGCACGTCGTAGGGGCGAGCCGATGCGAACAGCGCGACGGCAACGCTCGCGAGCGTCGCGGCGTTCAACAGCGTCGCGCCGCCGCCGAGCGAGGCGAAGCGCCGCGCGCGGTCGTCGCGCCAGGCGGCGAGCGCCGCGAAGGCGCGCGGCGCTCGCGCGCCGGAGCGGTTGGGCTGGACGAGCACGCGCGCGATGGCGAGCGTGAGCAGCACGGCGGCAAACGGCTGGAAGCGCTGGCTCAGCAGCGTCGCCGCCGCGAGCCCGCCCGCGAGCACGACATCGCTGAGCAGCACGCGCGGCCGACGCACCAGCACGAGCGCGAGCCACAGCGCGACGAGCACCATGAAGCCGACCGCCGACGAGCCGGTCGGATCGAGCGGCTGCCACTCCTGCGTCTCCTTGATCAGCGGGTCGCCGAACGCGGTGAACGGGAACGCGAGCAGCCGCAGCCCGTTGGCGTTGAGCGGCGCCAGCAGCACGCCGGCACGGAGCGCGCGCGAGCCGCCGGCACTCGCGCGCGCCGAGCCGGCGCGCCGACTCCAAGCGCCACGCCGCAGCCGCGAGCTCTGCAGCGAGCAGCAGCGCCGCGACGCCGCCGCCGACGACGACGACGAACGAGCCGTGCAGGTTCACCCAGGCCCACAGCAGCAGCGGCAGCGCGACGATGCTGCGTTCACGGCGACGCATCCAGTGCTCGAGCAGCGTGAGCTCGGCGGCGAGCAGCAGCGTGGACACGACGTTGGGGCGCGGGCCGAGGTACGGCATGCACGCCACGAGCAGCAGTGCGAGCAGCAGCATCGCCGGCGCCGTGCACAGGCGCAGCGCGCGCAGCGTCGCCGCCACGAGCCAGAGCATCGCGACGAAGCACGCCGCGAACTCGATCGCCGGCCCGGCCATGCCGAAGCCGCGATAGAACGCGTACATCGTGAGCTCGATCAGCTACTCGTGCGCCGTCCAGTCGCGGCCCGCAGCGGTGAGCGAGAAGGGGTCCAGCACCGACAGCGCGCGCTCAGCAGCGATGAAGCGGCCGACCGCGAGGTGCCACCAGAAGTCGAAGTCGGCTGAGCGCCCGAAGGCCGCCCGCGCGGCGACCAGCGATACGATGCCGAGCAACAGCTCGTCGAGACCGACGCGCAGGCGCGACAGCGGCAGGCGGCGGGCGAGCTGCGAGGTGAGTCGAGGGCGGGCGCGCGCCCGCCGCTCAGCGTGTCGGCCATAGTGCCCCGCGCCGGACGCGCCCGGCGCCTCTACCCGCCACAACCAGTGTGGGCGTCGGGGTGAGGCGCGGGCAAGGTCACTTGCCGTGACCGGGTCACTCGCCGTGACCGGCAGCCCCGGCTCCCGCGAGACCGCCGGAGGCACCGGCGGGCTGGGCGCGCGCATGGACGGGCGGGCATAGCGACCCACGGCGGCCGGCTCTGCGCTGGGTCACCCGCCGTGACTGGGTCACGCGCTGTCACCGGCAGCTCGGCTGCGTCGGGTCGCCCGAGGCGCGACCGCCGGCCGCGGGGGGCGCGGCGGGTGTTAGCGGCGGCCGGCGGTGCGCTGGTAAGGGTTGCCGATGCGCTCCTGGCGGCGGGCACACTCCGCGCAGAGCACCGATTTCTGACGGAACAGCACGCCGCCCTTGGTGACGTACTGGCCGCAAATCGCGCACTTCCCTTCGAGGCCATTCTCACCGTGCTTGGGTCCGTCCGGGTCCACCGCGAACGTGACCTCGATGGGGCCGGCGGCGGGCTCGGGCGTGGCCGAAAGCGAGCCCGCGACTGCCTGCACGGCGGCACTCGCTGACTCGCCCTCGGCGGCGGCAACGGGGGCGGCCGCAGCGGCGGCGGGCGCCG
>VGPB01000131.1 GCA_016875695.1 Chloroflexota bacterium
GCTTGGGCTGCTTCTGGGGCACCTTCAGCCCCTCCTGGCGCCAGAGCCGTTCGACGCGCTTGTGGTTCACGCGCCAGCCCGCGTGTCTGAGCAGCGCGGTGATGCGGCGGTAGCCGTAGCGTCCGAAGCGCGGGGCCAGCAGCTCGTCGATATGGACCGGGTTGACGAGCCCCATGTGGTCGACCAGCGCCACGAAGTCCGCGCCGAAGCGGTCCACCAGCGCGCGTCGTGTCGCCTCGACGGCTGCGGGCTGCGGCGCCTCCGCCTCGTTCCTCACCGGGTCGTCACTCACGGCTCGACGCACCGCCCGCGGCCGGCACCAGCCTCATGGCGCGGGTATGGGCTTCTTTGCGACCAATGGGTCGCGGCGCCGTGCGCCGGCTATCCACCGGGGCAGCGGCGGTGTACAGTGGCCGCCTGATTACACACGTTATTGTAAAGAGGTTGCCAATGCCCGCGTTCGACGATTCGATTGCCGCCTCGAGGTTCCAGCGACGGACGCTGATGCGCGCGAGCGCGCTCGGTGCTGCGGGCCTCGCGGCCACGGCGCTCCTGGGCTGCGGTGGCGACGAGGACGACGTGGCGCAGGCGCCCGCGGGCGGCGCCTCGGCGCCTGCGGGCGGCGCCTCGGCGTCTGCGGTAGGCACGGACCCCCGCTACGCGAAGGATCCGAACCTGCCCTACGCGTACAACTTCCCGGAACCCACGGGCAAGACGCCGAAGGCTGGCGGCACGCTGCGTGTCGCCGCGACGTGGGACGTCGCAACGATGGACCCGACCAAGTCCGCGGCGGGCGGCACGATCACCGTGCCGAACTTGATCTACAGCCGCCTGCTCGGCATCAAGGGCGGCCCGGAGATGCACCCGTTCAAGATCGAGGTCGAGCCGCAGCTCGCGAAGTCGTGGGAACGCACGCCGGACGGCCTGACGATCACGTTCAAGCTGGGGCCTGGCGTGAAGTGGCAGAACGTCGCGCCGCTCAACGGCCGGGCATTCGTCGCCGCCGACGTGAAGTTCGCCTTCGAGCGCTACGCGAAGGAAGGCGTGCACCAGTCGTACTGGGTGAACGCCGACCGCATCGAAGCGCCGGACGCGACCACCGTGCGCGTCGTGCTGAAGAAGCCGACGCCCGAGTTCGAGATCCCGCTCGCGAGCCGCTACCAGACGCTGTTCCCGCGCGAGCTCGTGGACAGCGGCGAGATCGACAAGAAGCCCGTGGGGACGGGGCCGATGATCCTGAAGGAGGCGACCGTCTCCGACAAGGTCGTGTTGGCGGCGAACCCGGACTACTGGCGCCGCAAGGTGCTGCTCGAGGGTGCCGAGTTCAAGGTCGTGCCGGACACCGCCGCGCGCACGGCGTCGTTCCGCGCGAAGCAGATCGAGTACTCGTACGCGCTGGTCGCCACGAAGCGCGACCTCGACGAGTTGCTCAAGACGATGCCGGACCTGCAGGTGAACATCCCACCGATTGTGAACAACGTGATCCCGTTCGGCATGAACCTCTCGCAGCCGAAGTTCCAGGACGTGCGCGTGCGGCGCGCGATCTCCCTCGCGATCAACCGCAAGGAGATCGTGACGCTGGCGTACGCCGATCTCGCCGAGGCAGCGCTGCCGGTGCTCCCGTGGACGTACCTGTTCGACAAGAAGCCGACGGACGTCGGCCCGTGGGTGAAGTTCGACCTGGCCGAGTCGAAGAAGCTGCTGTCCGCCGCCGGCGCGACCGACCTGGCGTTCACCAACAGCTACTACTCGTACGGCAGCGCCGCGATCGATCGCCTGACGGAGATCCTCATCAACCAGTTCCGCGCGGCCGGCATCACGATGAAGGGCGGGCAGGTTGACTACACGCAGTTCAATTCGCAGTGGGTCGGCCAGAAGCTGCCGGACGTGACCACTAGTGGCTGGACCCCGCAAGGCTTCGACGCGAACACGTATTTCTACAACCACCTGCACTCCAAGTCCCCGGGCAACCGTTGGCTGATCAAGGATGATCAGCTCGACCAGTGGGCGGAGCAGCAGTCGGTCGAGATCAACGTGGAGAAGCGCCGCGAGCTCCACAAGAAGATCTGGGACCGCGACGCCGACCAGGCCTACCGGCCGCCGACGCCTACTGCGTACGGGTTCGAGGTGTACCAGCCGTGGCTGCGCGGCATCCGCTTCGGCGGCCTGCTGGGCGCGAGCAGCTCGTACTATGACTGGGGCTCGCAGATCGAGAACGCCTGGCTCGACAAGTAGCGTTCGCCGGGCGCGCCGGCCAGCCGCCCGACGCTGGCGGCCGGCGCGCCCGCTCGTCGCGTTCCTCGATGCTGTGACCTGCCCCTGCGTTTCATACCACCTGATGAGTGAGTTCGGCGGCGATCTCCAGCCAGTTCGGTTCGATGGCCTCGGGTGCTGGTGGCCGGTACCCGCGCGAGCTGTGCGGCGCCGGTGGTTGTACTCCAGGCGCCAGCGGTAGCAGGTCTGCTCGCTGATCCCCAGCCTCCGGGACACTTGCGCCACCGTCTGGCTCTGCGCCAGACCGACCTCGGCCTCCCTCAGCTTGCCAATGATCTCCTCGGCTCCGAACCGCTTCCCCCTGCTCAATGCCGTCCCCTCCCTCGAGACCAGCAGAGGTCTTCTACCTCCTCCGCTGGTCTCGTTTCAGAGGGTCAGGTCAGGCAAGAACTCGACTGCGGCGAAGCCTCTCAGCGCGAGCAGCGTGCATCAGAACCTGGCTGTGCTCCGTCAAGCTCTCGCGGAGGCAGTTCGCGCGAACATCCTCACGCACAGCCCGATGCTCGCAGTCCGGGCTCCCGTCGTACGACGTGAAGATGAGAAACGAGCGCTCAACGACGACGAGATCGTCCTGCTGCTGGCCAGAGCTGACGCAAGTCGACTCCACGTACCGATCCGTGTGACGCTCGCCACCGGCGTTCGGGAGGGTGAGTTGCTCGGTCTCCGGTGGGAGGACGTTGACCTCGACGCCGGAACCGTGACGGTTCGGCGCAAGGCCCGGTACTTCACGGGCCAGGGAGTCGTGTTCTCCCAACCGAAGACCAAGAACTCGCGACGAACCATCGAGCTGGCGCCGACCGCGGTGCGGCTGCTGCGCGAGCACTGACAGCAACAACTTTCGACGAGGCTGCAGCTCGGTGCGGCATGGGCGGAACACGGTCTGGTGTTCCCATCTGGCGTGGGAACTCCATGGATTCCGCAGAACTTCTACCGTGACTACCGTCTGACGGTTCGCGAATCAGGGATCGGGGACCCAGAAGAAGTTGACTTCCACACGCTGCGACACACGGCAGCGAGCCAATGGATTCGGGGCGGTGTGGACCTGCTGACGGTGTCGAGACGGCTTGGGCATGCCTCGGCCGCGTTCACGATGGACGTGTACGGCCATTTGCTCAGAGGGCAGCAGCGTCAGGCCTCTGAGGCGCTTGACCACCTAATCGCGAAGCGACCGGCCCGCTGACGTGCGTCCAGGGCACGGCGCGACGAGGGTCGCGGGCGACGATTGGGGCCAAGTTGGGGCCAATTGAGCACTGACCTTGACCATTCGACTGGACACTGGAACGCCGTGCAGATTCGGGAGGCTGGCTGGGGACCGAGGATTCGAACCTCGACTTACTGATCCAGAGTCAGCTGTCCTACCCTTAGACGAGTCCCCACCCGTCCAGCCAACGTAGCAAACGCAAGGCGTGCGGTCACCCGGGGATGCCCGAGGACCACGACATGGCGTCGCAACGGCCGAGCGTGCCAGCGCCTCGGCGGCGGCGAGGCTGGCGAGGCAGCGCGCGGCGTCGAGCAGTGCCATCGTCTCGAACAGCGGCGGCGTCACCGCCTTTCCGGTCACCGCGAGGCGGCAGAGCATGAACAGGTCGCCCGGCTTCTCGGCGAGGGCGGTCGCGAGCGTGCGGAGCGCTGCCTCGATCTCGGGCGCCGACCACGCGGCGGCGAGCGGGCGTAGCGCCTCGACGGCGGCGGCCAGCGCGTCGGCGGCGGCCGCGGGGCGCGCGCGGTAGGCTTTGCCCAGCAGCGCCGCCTGGTCTGGTAGCGGCGGCTCGGGCAGGAAGCAGAAGTCGACGAGCGGCGCGATGTCCGCCAGCAGCTTGATACGCTCGCGCACCAGCGGTACCAGTCCTGCGACGAGCGCGGCGTCGATTGGGCGCGGCGCCTCCGGCGGCAGGTCGCGCTCGAGGCGGTCGAGCAGCAGCGAGGCGAGTTCGGCCTCCGGAAGCGCACGCATGTAGACGCCGTTCATCCACTCGAGCTTCTGCGTGTCGAAGACGCTGGGGTGCGCCGCGAGGTCCTGCAGGTCGAACGCTGCGATGATCGCGTCGCGTGTCAGCAGCTCGGTCGCGCCGTCGGGCGACCAGCCCATGATCGCGAGGAAGTTGAACAGCGTCTCCGGCAGGTAGCCCTCGGCCGCAAAGTCCAGCACCGAGCGTGCGCCGTGGCGCTTGGACAGCTTGCCGCCGTCGGGGCCGAGGATCACGGGCGTATGCACGAAGATCGGCAGCGGGTAGCCGAGCGCCTCGAACAGGCGCACGTGGCGCGGCGTCGAGGGGATCCACTCCTCGCCGCGCGTGACGTGCGTGATCGCCATCGCGTGGTCGTCGACGACGTGCGCCAGGTGGTACGTGGGGAAGCGATCCGACTTGATGATCACGAAGTCGTCGAGCAGGCGGTTCTCGTACGTGATCTCGCCGCGTAGCAGGTCGGTGAACGTCGTCGTGCCGTCGCGCGGCATGCGGAAGCGGATCACGTGCGGCTCGCCGGTGACGGCGCGCGCCGCGGCCTCGTCGGGGAGCAGCGAGGCACAGCGGCCGTCGTAGCCCGGCGGCTCGCCGGCGGCGCGCTGGCGCTCGCGCATCGCCTCGAGGTCGGCGGCTGAGCAGAAGCAGCGGTAGGCGGCGTCGCTCGCGAGCAGGCGGTCCGTCGCTTCGTGGTACAGGGCCAGGCGCTGCGACTGCACGTATGGCGCGTAGGGGCCGCCGTTGCGCGGGCCCTCGTCCCAGTCGAGGTCCAGCCAGCGCAGCGACGCCTCGATGCGCTCGAGCGAGCCCGGGATCTCGCGCCCCTGGTCGGTGTCCTCGAGGCGCAGTACGAACGTGCCACCGTGGCGGCGTGCGTGCAGCCACGTCCACAGCGCCGTGCGGATGTTGCCTACGTGCGGGTCACCCGTCGGGCTCGGCGCGTATCGCAGGCGCGGACCCGTCACGAAAGCTCCAGCCAGGGCGGCACGCCGCGATGGCGCGCGCGCAGCGCCGCCACCGCAGCGGCGAAGTCTGCGGGCACCGGCGCCTCGAACTCGCGCCACGCGTCGGTGGCGGGCAGGCGGAAGCCGAGCCGCCACGCGTGCAGCGCCTGCCGCGGGATGAGGTCCGACGCGCGC